>NZ_JBKFDK010000010.1:0-130408 GCF_046452435.1 Motilimonas thetidivivens | reverse complement strand
TCTCAGCTTCCTACTCTCTGATACTGCGTTGCGCTAGGCGCTGCGCCGTGTCAGTGGATGCGCATTATAGGGAGATTCGTTTTCGGTGCAAGGCTTTTTTGAAATTATTTTCTAGCAAGGAGGATTCGAAGTAATCATATGCACTAGCTACACCTCGAATCCAAAGTTTAGCTTGCTAGATTTTGGCTAGCGTTGCTGCAAAGACAGATAAGTCCTTCACGACCAAATCAGCTTGTTCGATACCTTCACTGGTCAGCGGTTTACCTGTTTCCACTAGTACATTGGTTGCCACCCCTGCCGCTTTACCTGCCATGATATCTGCAGTCTTATCGCCGACAAAATACGATCTGCTCATATCCACTTTTAACTCTTTAGCCGCTGTCAAAAGCATACCTGGTCGAGGTTTACGACAATCACACACTTGCTTAAACTCGGCCACAACCGCATCAGGATGATGTGGGCAATAATAGATGCCATCTAAATCTACCCCTCTGTCTGCCAATGACCAATCCATCCATTCTGTTAAATTATGAAATTCAGCTTCAGTGTAATAACCTCGACCTATGCCTGACTGGTTGGTGACTAGTATTAGTAAATAGCCTTTTTGCTTGATTTGTTGGCAAGCCTCTATTGCACCTTCAATAAACTCAAAGTCGTCAACTTCATACACATAGCCATGGTCAACGTTTAGCACGCCATCTCTGTCAATAAATACTGCAGGTTTACTCACTTTACATCCCTATCTTATATTTCTTTGCTTAGCTTAAACGTTATAGTAACCACGATACCAATCAACAAACTGACTAATACCTTGCTCTATGGGGGTAGCCGGCTTATAGCCCACTTCAGCAATTAAGGCGTCAATATCTGCGAACGTTGCAGGCACATCACCTGGTTGAATGGGCATCATATTCTTTTCGGCAGTCATGCCAAGGCTTGTCTCAATTTGCTCAATAAAATAACCCAGTTCAACAGGCTGATTATTACCTATATTGTAAACTCGATAAGGCGCAGAGCTTTGCGCGGGACTTGACTGCTCTGGCGACCAAGATGGATTTGGCTCAGGAATGGTGTATAGCGAGCGTACAACACCTTCTACGATATCGTCGATGTAGGTGAAGTCACGTTGCATCTTGCCATAGTTGAAAACATTGATGGGTTTACCATCAATAATAGCCTTAGTAAAAAGAAATAAAGCCATATCGGGGCGTCCCCATGGCCCATAAACGGTAAAGAATCTAAGACCTGTGGTAGGCAGATTGAACAAATGGCTATAGGTATGTGCCATTAATTCATTTGATTTTTTTGTCGCTGCATAGAGGGAGACAGGATGGTCAACGCTGTGCTCTACTGAGAATGGCATTTGCGTATTCAGGCCGTAAACCGAGCTTGAAGAAGCGTAGACTAGGTGTTTAACTTGATTGTGACGACAGCCTTCCAAGATATTAACAAAGCCCACCACATTAGAATCAATATATGAGTGTGGGTTTTCTAAGGAATAGCGCACCCCCGCTTGAGCCGCTAGATTTATCACCCCATCAAATTGCTCATCTGCAAACAATTTGGCAATGCCAGGGCGATCTTCTAGATCCATTTTGACAAAACGAAATCCACTATGACCTTCTAAACGAGCCAATCTGTCTCGCTTCAACTGCGGGTCATAATAATCGTTTAGGTTATCTAACCCCACCACTTCATGGCCATCATTAAGTAAACGCAAACTGGTGTAGCTGCCAATGAAGCCTGCGGCTCCGGTAACAAGCACTTTCATGGTTATTCCTTATAAGCTTGTTCAAAATTAAAAGTATTAAACACTATCTGGCTCTCATTCTAGCCATTTGTCATCTTATTGCCTATTCCCTAGGCTTCTTTGTTTCTGCTATAAATAATTGTCGCTATCACAAAAGAGGTCAAACATGGATATTTCCGGATTAAAAACACTCTATCGTAATCAGCAATTAGCAGAAGCGAACATTATCCCCGCCACTCAAGGCGAAGGCTGGATCTTAGATTGTAAAAACAATGAAGGTGAAGGCGTTATTCTTACCGACAGTTTAGGTCGTGAGGCTTGTTTTAAAAGCCATGAAATGGCCCTCTCGCAAGCCAATGAAATCGGCTTCAGCCACGTAAATATGCCCGAGTTTTAACTCGGGCTTTTATTTTTTAATCTATAAAGCAGGAAGTAATGAAATATCATAAGATCCCGCACAGCTCCCTAGAAGTCAGTAAAATTTGTCTAGGAACCATGACCTGGGGTGAACAAAATACAGAGCAAGAAGCCCACCAGCAATTAGATTATGCCCTTGGCCATGGTGTCAATTTCATTGATACCGCCGAAATGTATCCTGTGCCCCCCAAACCTGACACTCAAGGCCTGACCGAAAGTTATATTGGTTCTTGGCTAACCAAAACAGGGCAAAGAGAGAAAATCATTTTAGCGACTAAGGTTGCAGGCCCATCAAGTGGCCGAGGTGTTGATATTCGCCCAAACATGGCTCTTGATCGAAGAAATATTCACCTAGCCGTGGATGAAAGTTTAAAACGCTTACAAACCGACTACATCGATTTATATCAAATGCATTGGCCTGAGCGCAAAACCAACTTTTTTGGTCAATTAAACTATCAATACGCCAGCGATGAAACTTATACCCCCGTGGTTGAAACCCTTGAAGCACTTCAAGAGCTCGTCAAGGCCGGAAAAATCCGTTACATAGGTATTTCTAACGAAACCCCATGGGGAGTATCGCAATATTTACGCTTAGCCGAAAAGCATAATTTGCCGCGGATTGTCAGTATTCAAAACCCTTACAATCTACTCAATCGAACATTTGAGCAGAGTTTAGCTGAGTTTGCCCAACGAGAAGGGGTTGAACTACTCGCTTACTCTCCCCTTGGCTTTGGCGTGCTTTCGGGTAAGTATTTGAATGCCCAGCGTCCCGCTCATGCTCGGCTAACACTGTTTGAGCGTTTTCAACGCTATACAAATCCACAAGCTGAAGCTGCGACGCAAGCTTATATTGATATCGCCAACGCTCACCAGCTAGATCCAAGTCAAATGGCCCTTGCCTTCGTCAATCAACAACCTTTTGTCAGCGCTAATATCATAGGTGCGACCACCATGGAGCAACTTGCAAGTAATATTGCCAGTGTCGATATCACCTTAAGCGAAGACGTCATCGCCGATATCAATCAGGTATTCCAGCGCCACCCGAATCCTTGTCCTTAATTGAAACAACCAAATGAGCGCCCCTCGTGCTCATTTGGTTGTTGTATCCTTGGGTGATGCTCCCACTTAGCAATTAACTTTGCTACACTCTTGTCCTTCTTCAATTGAGGCTTATTCAATGCGTACTGCCATACTGTTATCAACAGGCCTAATCGCCGGCCTAGTCTCTGGGTGTAGCAACTACAGCTTTCATTCCAATGTCGACAAAGAAAATTTTGAACAATACTTCAAGCCATCCCAAGTAAAGGTTTACGAAAAAGAGCAACTTTCTGAGCTTAATTACATTCACTTAACCACAGTGGAAGGCTCGGTATGTAAACAACAGGAAAATGAAGCCAAACCAACCTTTGCCGATGCAAGAACCCAAGCGCGTCTTGCTGCTGCGGATGCTGGCGCAAATGGGATTATTTTTACCAGCTGTATCGAAACGCAAGATGAAGTCTGCCTAGCAGCCGCTCTTTGTTACGGACAGGCGATCAAAGTAGCGGAATAATATGGCCCGTTTTACCCTGTCTGAAATCGGTGTCATCGAATCGCCGTACCAACAAAAATTTGGCATACCAAGGCAACCAGGTTTAGCACCCGCCGCAACGGGTAGGATCAAACTGCTTGATGAGTTTAATACGCCCCATGCGTTTAAATCCATCGAGCAATATTCCCACTTATGGCTTATTTTTGTATTTCATGAAACCATGGCACAAGGTTGGAAACCCTTAGTTCGCCCGCCTCGCTTAGGTGGGAATGTTAAAACAGGGGTGTTTGCCACACGCTCTACATTTCGTCCCAACCCACTGGGTCTTTCGGTAGTGAAAAATGATGGCATAGAGATAATTAAGGGTCAGGTATATCTCAACATCAGCGAGCTTGATTTACTTGATGGCACGCCGATAGTCGATATCAAGCCTTATTTACCCTTTGCTGACTCATTGCCTCATGCAAGCAGTGATTTTGCGCCCTCGGCCCCCTCTTCTGAGCTTAATGTTGTGTTTACTGAGCTAGCTCAGCAACAAATTAGCGCCATTGCGTCACGCTACCCAAACCTGCAAACCTTGATAGAGCAAGTGCTGCAGCAAGATCCACGACCCGCATATAAGCGAGCGAAACTCGATGACAAAATTTACGCCATTTGCCTTTACGATCTAAACATACGCTGGCAAGTTAGTCATGACACGATAAATGTCCTTGAGCTAACCTGATAGCTAATTAACAAAAAGCCTTGCCGTTTTCAGATAGCCCTTTGCTGACTTAAACGGCGCTGGTAAACTCAACTCATTAAGAACATAACAAATACGACAGGAATAAGATGCGTACCAGTAACTATTTACTTTCAACCGTGAAAGAAACTCCAAGCGACGCTGAGATCATCAGCCATCAACTTATGCTACGTGCTGGCATGGTGAGAAAATTGGCATCAGGCCTTTACACTTGGTTACCCACTGGTTTGCGCGTATTACGCAAAGTAGAAAACATCGTACGTGAAGAAATGGATCGTGCGGGAGCTATTGAGGTACTAATGCCAGTAGTTCAACCTGCTGACCTTTGGCATGAAACGGGCCGTTGGGAAAAGTTTGGTCCCGAATTACTGCGCATTAAAGATCGCCACCAGCGAGACTTCGTACTTGGCCCAACTCACGAAGAAGTTATCACCGAGCTAGTACGCAAAGAAGTAGCGAGCTACAAACAACTGCCTTTGAACCTATACCAAATTCAAACTAAGTTCCGTGATGAAGTGCGCCCTCGCTTTGGCGTAATGCGTGCCCGTGAATTTACCATGAAAGATGCGTATTCATTCCACACTTCTCAAGAATGTTTAGAGCAAACTTATCAAAATATGTTTGATGCTTATTGCCGCATCTTTGATCGCCTTGGCCTAGAATATCGCCCAGTTATTGCCGATACCGGCAGCATCGGCGGCAGTGCTTCTCATGAATTCCATGTACTTGCTCAAAGTGGCGAAGACGACATCGTATTTTCAGATGCCAGCGATTACGCTGCCAACATTGAAAAAGCAGAAGCTTTAGCGCCAGCTGAGCCACGCGCTGCGGCAACTCAAGCATTAAACCAAGTTGCAACCCCTGATGCTAAAACCATTGAAGAATTAGTGGCACAATTTGACGTTGCTATTGAAAAAACAGTTAAAACCTTGATCGTTAAAGCTGATGAAGACTCAGAGCATAGCTTGATTGCACTGCTAGTACGCGGCGATCACGAACTAAACGAAATCAAGGCAGAGAAAATTGAAGGTGTTGCTTCACCATTAACCTTTGCTAGCGAAGAAGAAATCCGCGCAGCCATAGGTGCAGGCCCAGGCTCACTAGGCCCGGTAAACATGCCTATTCCAGTGGTCGCCGATCGCGCAGTAGCAGCCATGAGTGACTTTGCAGCTGGCGCTAACATCGACGGCCAACATTTCTTTGGCATTAACTGGGACCGCGATGCCAAAGAGCCTCAAGTAGCGGACTTACGTAATGTCGTCGCAGGCGACCCAAGCCCATGTGGCCAAGGAACCTTGTCGATTGCACGTGGTATCGAAGTAGGCCATATCTTCCAGCTCGGCGATAACTACTCAAAATCGATGAACGCAGCCGTGCTCAATGAGCAAGGCAAAAACCAAATCATGACCATGGGTTGTTACGGTATTGGCGTATCGCGTATCGTTGCTGCCGCCATTGAACAAAACCATGATGAGCATGGCATCATCTGGCCAGAAGCGATTGCACCTTTTACCGTTGCCATCATCCCTATGAACATGCAGAAATCAGAGCGCGTAGCCCAAGTGGCCGAGCAACTCTATCAAGATCTGCGTGACGCTGGAGTAGACGTACTGTTTGACGATCGTAAAGAGCGTCCGGGCGTGATGTTTAAAGACATGGAATTAACTGGCATCCCCCACACTATCGTGATTGGCGATCGCAGTTTAGATAACCAAGTTGTTGAATACAAAAACCGTAAATTAGGCAGCAAAGAAGAAGTCGCGGTTGATGCCGTACTAGCGCATATTTTAGCGCAACTAAACTAAGTCAGATTGCTCCGCTGATAACTTCAAACAAGGGCCTAGTGCCCTTGTTTTCTTAGTGCGCTCCTAGCTTTTACATCTAGCCCAGTAACAAATTAATTTCCCAAAGCTTGGCTTTCTAACGCTAAACTTAATGCATGAAAACAAAATCTTGCGCCTTAATATTAACCGGTGGCGGTGCTCGAGCAGCCTACCAAGTAGGGGTTTTAAAAGCCATAGCCGAGCTTTACCCTCGAAATCACCATACTCCCTTTAATATTTTATGTGGCACCTCAGCTGGCGGCATCAATATCACCGCCCTTGCTGTTTATGCGAGTTGCTTTCGCCTTGGCGTGAAAAAACTGGATTTCATGTGGCGTAACTTTCATACCGATCAGGTCTATCAGACCGACATGCTCAAACTAAGCCGAAAGATGTTGGCTAACCTTTTCTCTAGTTTTCAAGCCGACTACGCCTACAAACCGGGGTTCTCATTGCTCGACAATTCCCCATTGCGTGAACTGCTAAATCGTCACATGGAATTTGAGCGAATAGATAGGAATATCTTGGCCGGCGCCATCAATGCCCTCGCCATCACGGCCTCTGATTATTCCACTGGCGATTCGATTAGTTTTTTCCAGTCAGATGGCACTCAGCCAGCTTGGCAACGAGCAAGACGTAAAGGAGTGAGTACGGTCATTAATGCTGAGCATTTATTAGCAACCTCTGCTATTCCCCTGCTATTTCCGCCTTGTCAAATAGGCCAAGATTATTTTGGTGACGGCTCTATTCATCAGTTGTCCCCCTTAAGCCCGGCCATACATCTTGGCGCTAAGAAAATCTTAGTGATCAGCTTAGAGCAGCCAAGAATAAGAGCCAATGCACCGCGTCATATCCCAAACATCTCAGAGATATCGGGCCACCTTCTCGACACTATTTTCACCGACACGTTAAACTCTGATCTTGAAAGAATGAACCGGATCAACAGTACCTTAACTCTACTGGCGCAACACCAACAACATCCAATGCAATTAAATACCATTGAAAGCTATGTCATCAAACCCAGCCAAGGATTCAATCAATTGGCGGATAAACACTACGACTCCTTGCCGTTAAGTGTGAAACTCTTGCTGCGCAGTCTCGGCATTAAAAAAGGCAGCCAATCAACCTTAGCATCCTATTTAATGTTCGAGCAGAACTACACTCGTGAACTACTGCAATTGGGCTATCAAGATGCCCAAAACCAACTAAATTCAATTCAAGATTTTTTATTGGATTAGCACTTAGTGGCCATAGATCAAGCGTGACTCGGCCACTTCAATATCCTTACTTTCACCGGACAAGAGCAAAATATCCCCCAATTGCACTGACTCATCGATATCCGCCGTCAATAAAATATCGTCGCCATTACGCCGCCACTCAATGATGTCCACTCGATCTAAGGCAAGCTTTTGTAAACTGCGACCAAGGGCAACACTGCCTGCGACAATTTCCACAGCATGTAAGCGGTCGCTAACATGTTCAACTTTATTTTCACTGGTTTGGCCATGGAAAAAGCTATGTAAATGCTGGTATTGATTTTCCCGCTCTAGCTGCATTTTCTTAATTATTTTTGAAATAGGAACGCCCGACATAAGCAACACATGGGATACTAACATAAGGCTACCTTCCAACACTTCCGGCACCACCTCGGTTGCACCATTGGCTTTGAGCTCCACGATATCTTTATCATCTTTGGTCCGAACCAACACCTTCGCATCGGGGTTTAGTTGAGAAATAATATGAAGCATACTCAGGGCTTTTTTATGATTATTAAAAGTAATGATCACTAATTTAGCCTTAGTGACACCTAGCATCAGCAAAATTTCACGACGACAAGCATCACCAAAAGCGACCGCTTCTCCACCACTGACCGCTTCCTTGATCCGTAAAGGATCACGATCTAATGCGACATAACTAATGCCTTCCCCTTTTAAAAAACGTGCAATCGTTTGCCCAACTCGGCCATATCCACAAATAATAACGTGCTCAGCAAACTCACCAGGCAAGGGTTTACGCTTCTTTAGCAAGGCTTCAGAGCTATGCAGTAAATCGACACTAAACTGATGACTGTATTTAACAAGGCTGGGCGTTAATGCCATCGACACCACACCAACGGCGACAACAATGGAAGCCTGTCCTGGCGTGACCAATTCATATTTACTGGCCAATGCGACCAGCACAAACCCAAACTCGCCCACTTGGCTTAGCATCATGCCTGCTGCAATCGCATCGGTGTTACGTTGGCGCAGCAGTACCGCTAGACCTGCGACGATCAACATTTTTATTAGCATTAAGATCAGCACTAGCCCAACGAGTTCCAACCAGTATTGACCCAGCACAGTGACATCAATCAACATACCGATAGTCACGAAGAACAGTCCCATCAAAACGTCACGAAACGGTCGAATATCTGCCTCAAGCTGATGCTTATAATGACTTTCGCTTAACATCATGCCCGCAAGAAATGCCCCTAATGCCATTGATAAACCCAGCATCTGAGTCAAGCCGCCGGTTAATAGCGCCACCAATAAGGTGGTTAACACAAATAATTCATCGCTGTGATCACTGGCTATTTCATGGAACAAACGAGGTAAACACCACTTCCCCATTGCCAAAATCACGATGACCGCTAAACAACCTTTTGCCAGCGCGATACTTAAGGCCGATGCAATGGCTAACGGCTCCATATCAGGTAATGCCAATATGGGCACAACAATGAGTAAAGGCACCACGGAAATATCCTGAAACAACAGTACGCTGACCGCTAACTGACCACGCCGCGTATGGATTTTTTGTTGCTCAGAAAGCTGCTTAATAATAATGGCCGTGGATGACATAGCCAATGCGCCCGCGATCACAATGGCTGGTTGCCATGCAATGCCAAATAACAGCGCCACAATAAAAAAAAGTAAGGAAGAGCAAAAAACCTGTGCACCGCCTAAACCAAATACTAAGGTCCGCATCGACAATAATTTGGCTAAAGAAAATTCAAGCCCTAACGAAAACATTAAGAACACAATGCCCAGCTCGGCAATCAACTCCATGTCGTGAAAACCAGCAAAAAATGACAGCCCACTGGGGCCAATAATCAGTCCAGTAAACAAATATGCAATGATTGCAGGTAAGGCAAGACGGCGGAAAATTGCCACATTGATGACCGCCAACAAAAGTAAAAGGACAAACTCAAGCAACGCTATTCCTCCGTTAACTCACTGTTTTAAGGTTAGTCAATAACCAAGAATTTATCTTTCACGGTGCTAAATTATTAATGGCACATATCCTGCATTAAACATTCTGCATAAGTCAGTGTGTTATTGAGCAGAACAGCCTAAGTGAGGAAAACATGGATAATTTGAGCCGAGTATCTAGTCTAAATGAGCCCGCAGCCTTATCCATTGCATGCAATAATGGTTTCACGCTAAGTAGTGATGACAAACTTGAGGTTATGGAAGCATTACAACAAAGTCTTGAGTTAAAAGAATTGATGCGCAACTTTGCCACCCAAGCGGCACGTTTTGTCCACTTTATCGGTATTCGATTTCAGTCTGAGCAAGGTTTCTTTACTGCGGACTTTCGTAAAAGCAGCGACTACATAGAAAATTTTGCCCTCAGTGCTCGCGGCCAAAGTCAACTTGGTCATATCAGCTATCGCTGTACTAAGCCGTTAGATGAGCGCGCCTTATCATTACTTGACGATCTACATCGGCTCTTACTGTTGCCATTACAGCATTGTTTAAGAATGTCTGAGTTAAAGGCCATTTCTTTAAAAGACCACTTAACCGCAATTGGTAACCGAGCCTACTATGAAGAAAGTATCTCTCGCTCAATCGAGCATTGTAGCCGAGCCGAACAAGGCTTAGCCTTAATGCTGCTTGATCTCAATGATTTCAAATTAATCAATGATAACTTAGGTCATCAAGTAGGTGATCAAGCCTTGGTTGCGTTCGCTCGAGTATTGACCAGAGCCATACGTCATTCCGACATGGTGTTTCGCCTTGGTGGTGACGAGTTCGCCATTATTTTGACGCCGACAACAGCAGACTCAACCACCTTAGTCGAACAAAGAATTCGTAAAATGTTGTGTGCGGATCCAACTTTAGCGGAGTTAAAGCTCAGCTCAAGCATAGGTTTCCATAACTGGCATCGCGGACTTTCTGCGCTAGAGTTATTTCGTAAGGCAGATGTCGCACTCTATAAAGACAAGAAGAAAAAGTGATTAGCTGGCCCCAAATGAGGGGCCAAATGATTTTAAGGCGTGTTATAAACTTAGTAGCAGTTTTGCAATGGTGCGAACACCGTGCCCCTTGCCGCCAGCAGCCCAGAGATCATTGGGTACTTTTTGATAGGCTCCGGAAAGATCAAAGTGCAGCCAGTTCTTTTCTGGTTGCGGCACAAATTTAGATAAAAATGCCGCCGCGGTACTTGCCCCTGCGGTTCCTTCGCCACTGCCTACATTGGCAATATCGGCAAATGCTGAGCTGATTTGTTCGCTATGCCAAGGCGCAAAGGGTAATGGCCAAGCTTGCTCATTCTCTTCTCTAGCACAGTTAAGGACACGATGAAGAAGATCATCATCCATGCTGAGCACACTGTTATAATCTCGCCCTACCGCCATTTTTGCGGCGCCGGTTAACGTCGCCGCGTCAATAATGACTTTTGGATTTAGCTCTGCGGCAGCAATCAGTCCGTCCGCCATCACTAAACGTCCTTCAGCATCGGTATTGAGAATTTCAACACTCACGCCATTTTTATAGGTGATGATATCGCCAAGTTTATAGGCGTGTCCGCTAACTAAGTTTTCAGCGCAGCAAAGGAACAACTTAACTCGCTTTTTCAATCCTTGAGTTATGGCTAATGCTAAAGCACCGGTTAGCGTGGCCGCCCCGCCCATATCACTTTTCATAACCGACATACCATCACTGGGTTTTAGGCTATAACCACCGGAGTCAAAGGTGATCCCCTTACCCACCAAGGCAATATCATAAGGCGCATTGGCATCACCCGTTGGGTTATAGTCCAACTGTAGCATCACGCCCTTGCGCTCGCTGCCTCGGCCAACTTGGTAAATACCCACATACCCTTGTTCAATGAGCTCTTCACCCGTTACATAGCGATAGCTAATGTGCTGGCTATCAAGCTCAGATAAAAACTCAGCCGCTTGCAGGGCAAGTTGACTTGGCCCTAATTCCTCAGGGGTTTTATTAATGGTTTCACGCACCCATTCGGTGGTGAGTTTAACCGTGTTTAACCACGACGCGTCTTGCTCCGACACTTGGCCCCAATCAACGTTAGCGCCGGTTTTAGCATTGTAAAAACCTTGATTAAATAACCAGCGCCATTCGTTGGTCCATAAATCTCCTGCTAAAACCACCGCAGGGATCCCCATGTTCGCAAGCTTGCGAGCCGCTTTTTGCACTTGACGCTCAGCACTTTGGGCTGGGTCAAGATGAATAATTGCTTGCTCTGCAGTAAAACTTAATAGTGCAGCCTCACCCCAATGAGCTGGTGCCGGGGTCATGCTAAGGTGAACAGCAAAAGACATGATCGTGGTTCCTTAAAAGATATATAGACAAGCAGGATACCTAAGCTAAGGCAGCAGGTGAAGTCATATCTGGGTCAACGGGTCAGACAAAATTAAAACTAGCAGGGAAAGATCAAAAAAGCGCCTAGAATTAGGCGCTTTAACAGGATGGCTTAGTGGCCTTCAGAAACGATATTGACAGTATACTTTGGAATATCAACAACTAAGTCTTCGTCGGCAACTTCGATTTGACAACTCAGACGCGATTCAGGCTCTAACCCCCACGCCTTATCTAACATATCGTCTTCAAGCTCATCACTTTCTTCAAGTGAGTCAAACCCTTCACGAATAATCACATGGCAAGTTGTACAGGCACACGACTTCTCACAAGCATGCTCAATGTGAATACCGTTGCGCAGCGCAATTTCTAACACATTATCCCCTTGATTTGCGTCTACCGCTAAACCATCGGGACATAACTCTTCATGAGGTAAAAAAATAACCTTTGGCATACTACACCTTATCGACAGATTGTCCTTTAAGCGCTGCGCGGATTGAGTGATCCATCCGGCGCGCAGCAAATTCAGAGGTGGCAATATCCAACGCTTCTATTGCCAACTTAATTTTTTTCTCGTCATCACCCGCACTAGCCTGTTGCACATCGGCCATTGCTTGCTTGATTTGAGCTAATTCACTATCACTTAGGAGATCTTGACCATCTTTGCCTAGTGCAGCTGAAATAGATTCCAATGCTCGCTCAGCTTCTACTTTCTGCTCAACCAACATCCTTGCGCGAATGTCTTCTTTAGCATGGATCATAGATTCTTTTAGCATATCAGCAATCTGGGTATCGGCTAAACCATATGAAGGTTTAACTTCAATATGCGCTTGTACCCCAGATGATTTCTCCATGGCGGTTACACTTAATAGACCATCGGCGTCCACTTGGAAAGTAATACGAATATGGGCCGCACCCGCCGCCATTGGTGGAATATCGGTCAGCTCAAAGCGCGCTAACGAGCGACAGTCATTAACCATTTCGCGCTCACCCTGAGTCACATGTACTGCCATTGCCGTTTGACCATCCTTAAAGGTGGTAAACTCTTGGGCACGCGCAACTGGAATAGTGGTATTTCGCGGAATAATTTTTTCCACTAAGCCACCCATGGTTTCAATACCGAGCGACAGTGGGATCACGTCCAGCAGTAACATTTCAGAATCAGGCTTATTGCCGACTAAAATATCAGCTTGGATCGCCGCACCAATCGCAACCACTTTATCGGGATCGATACTGGTTAGCGGCTCTGTCGCAAAAAAGGCACCAACCTGCTCACGCACATAAGGCACGCGAGTTGAGCCGCCCACCATCACCACTTGTTGCACATCTTCAATGGCTTGCTCGGCGTCTTTTAACGCTCGGCGACATGCAAGCAAGGTCTTTTTGACTAAGCTTGCGATCAAATCATTAAAGGTTTCACGGGTGATCTCAATTGCAAAATCAATTGAATCTACCTTCACCGTGGTTTTGTCAGCCGATGATAACGCAACCTTGGCCGTGCACGCCGCTTGCTTTAACTCACGCTGCAGGGAATGAGAAAACGGCGCACTGATGTCAGCTTGCTGTGCTAACCAAGTGACGATATTGTCATCGAAATCATCACCGCCAAGAGCCGAATCGCCTCCCGTCGCCAATACTTCAAATACGCCTTTGTGTAAGCGTAAAATCGAAATATCGAAGGTACCGCCCCCTAAATCATAAACCGCAATCACCCCTTCTTGACCAGAATCCAGACCATAAGCGATCGCCGCCGCGGTCGGTTCATTAAGCAAACGCAGGACATTTAAATTAGCGAGTTTAGCCGCATCTTTAGTCGCTTGACGCTGAGCATCATCAAAATACGCGGGTACGGTGATCACCACACCTTGAAGCTCATCACCTAAGGTTTTGATCGCTGTTTGGGTTAAGCGCTTTAAAATTTCACTGCTAACTTGTACTGGGTTTACTTCACCAGAGCGCGTTTTAATTGCAATGCTATCGAGCTCGCCAAAATGATAAGGCATCTCACTTTGGTTGATATCCGCAAGGGATTTACCCATTAGACGCTTTATCGACACTAAAGTATTGGCGGCATCTTTAACGGCAAAATTCAGTGCTTCATTGCCCACTAAAATGTCATTTTCGCCATAATGCACAACCGAAGGGATGATATCTTGCCCTGATTCATCAACCAGAGTTTGGGCTAAACCACTGCGAACGCTTGCAACCAGTGAGTTGGTGGTACCTAAATCTATGCCCACCGCCAGTTTACGTTGATGGGGAGCCGCACTTTGGCCCGGCTCAGCAATTTGAAGTAACGCCATATAATTTATTCCAGGAGGGATTCTTCTAACAGTTCAAGCTCTTGTTGTAACTTAAACATAAATTTTAATTTTCGGACTAATAACGCAGCATCGTTATAACTGTGCGCGGCTAATTCGCTGATTAGCTGTTGCTGCAGAGTCTCTTGATGAGTCTTAAGTAGTTTTTCAAAAGCAGCTATTTCACTGTCAGGATCAGCACTTTGCGCTATCTCTTCAAGTTGTTCACGCCATTCCATTTGCTGCATTAAAAACGCAGGATCGCGCAAGGTTTGCTGCTCATGTTGCAAGTCAACACCCGCAAGGCTAAGTAAATACTCGGCTCTGCGTAGAGGGGATTTTAGGGTTTGAAAAGCATCGTTAATTTGGGACGCCTTTTGCATTGCGGCAAGCTTATCGCTCTCGCTGGCGGTCGCAAACTTATCGGGATGGAACTGCATTTGCAGTTCCCGATAAGTTTGTGAAATAGAGGCTAAATCTAGCGAGTAATCGGGCGTTATGCCAAATAATTCAAAATAATTCACAACGCCCCTTAGACACTAAAGCTTTCGCCACATCCACATTCACCCTCAACGTTAGGGTTATTAAATTCGAACCCTTCGTTAAGACCTTCTTTGACAAAGTCTAATTGAGTGCCATCAAGAAAAGTCAGGCTTTTGGCGTCAACGATAACTTTCACCCCATTTTGCTCAAAGACTTCATCATCAGGATTAAGCTCATCTACAAACTCAAGCACATAAGCTAAACCAGAACAGCCCGACGTTTTAACGCCTAAGCGCAGTCCTATTCCTTTACCGCGGTTTGCTAAAAAGTCACGCACCCGAGATTCTGCCGGTGGAGTCATCGTTACTGCCATTATACTGCCTCGTCTAAATTACGCTTTTTTACTCTTGTAGTCTTCGATTGCTGCTTTAATTGCATCTTCTGCAAGAATCGAGCAATGGATTTTAACAGGTGGTAGAGCTAATTCAGCAGAAATATCGGTATTTTTAATTGCTGCCGCTTCTTCTAGCGACTTACCTTTTACCCACTCTGTTACCAGTGAACTCGATGCAATGGCACTACCACAGCCATAGGTTTTGAACTTAGCATCTTCAATGATACCTTCGTCGCTGATTTTTAATTGCAGCTTCATTACGTCACCACATGCTGGTGCGCCAACTAAACCTGTTGCTACTTGTGGGTCATTTTTTTCAAAAGAACCAACATTACGCGGGTTCTCGTAGTGATCTATTACTTTATCGCTGTAAGCCATTTGCTATTACTCCCGTGCTTAAGATTGTTTACCTAAGGTTATCTGAATGATTAGTGGTGTGCCCACTCAACCTTGCTCAAATCAATACCTTCTTTGAACATGTCCCAAAGTGGCGACATTTCACGTAAACGACCGATATTTTTATTTATAATTTCAATGGCATAGTCGATTTCTTCAGCCGTGGTAAAACGACCAATACTGAAACGAATCGAGCTGTGCGCTAACTCATCATCACGGCCTAATGCACGCAATACGTATGACGGTTCAAGACTTGCCGATGTACAAGCACTACCAGAAGAAACAGCCAGATCCTTCAGCGCCATCACTAGGGATTCACCTTCAACATAGTTAAAGCTGACATTCAGATTACCGGCAACGCGGTGCTCCATTGAGCCATTTAGGTAAACCTCTTCCATGTCTTTCACGCCGTTCCATAAACGCTCACGCAGCGCGAGAATACGTTCGCCTTCTTCGGCCATTTCTTGTTTGGCAATACGGAAAGCTTCGCCCATACCCACGATTTGGTGAGTCGGTAAGGTACCACTGCGCATGCCGCGCTCATGGCCACCACCGTGCATTTGCGCTTCAAGACGGATACGTGGTTTACGACGAACGTAAAGTGCGCCGATGCCTTTAGGGCCATAGATCTTATGAGCAGAAAAAGACATTAAATCGACTTTCAAGGTTTGTAAATCGATTGGCAATTTACCCACACTTTGCACCGCATCAACGTGGAAATAGACTTTATTCTCACGACATAGCTCACCAATAGCAGCAATGTCTTGGATCACGCCGATTTCGTTATTTACGTGCATGATGCTCACTAAGATGGTGTCTTCACGCAGCGCTTGCTTAATTTTATCAAGTGAAATTATGCCTTCACTGTCTGGCTCAAGGTAGGTAACTTCAAAACCGTCACGCTCTAATTGACGACAAGGGTCAAGTACGGCTTTATGCTCGGTTTTTGAGGTAATGATATGCTTGCCTTTTTTACCGTAAAATCCAGCAATACCTTTGATTGCAAGGTTATTCGCTTCCGTCGCACCAGAAGTAAATACGATTTCACGTGGGTCTGCATTAACCAATTCTGCAATCTCATTACGAGCGATATCAACCGCCTCTTCGGCTTGCCAGCCAAAACGGTGAGAGCGCGAGGCCGGATTACCAAAATTGCCATCAAGCGTTAAGTATTGCATCATCTTCTGCGCAACCCGAGGGTCAACTGGTGTGGTTGCAGAATAGTCCAGATAAATTGGCAACTTCATTTTGTTCTCCATATAAGCACATCTTCGACAGTGCTAGACACTTTGCTATAAGCGAAAATTCACTTCCAATTGTTCTAATTTATTAACCAGTGCATTTTCTTTAATCGTTGGGGCACTGGCCGATTTCATTTTGTTATCTTGCGCGACAGCGATTTGTCTCACCTCGGCATTGTTCACTAATTCGAACAAGGTGATGCCATCTAAAAATTCGCTGATGCGATCACTGAGCTGATTCCATAATGAATGGGTTAAGCACTGCACGCCATCTTGACAGGTACCCGACCCCAAGCATTTACGTGCATCGACCGATTCATTAACTGCATTAATAATCATGCCAATGGAGATAGTTTCGCCATTTTTACCCAGTAGATAGCCGCCACCTGGGCCTCTAACACTGGATACTAACCCTTCTTTACGTAGCTTTGAAAAGAGCTGTTCTAAATAAGACAAGGAAATACCTTGTCGCTCAGAAATCTCTGCTAATGGCACTGGGCCTTTACCTGTATGTAGGGCTACATCTAGCATTGCAGTCACAGCATAGCGCCCTTTAGAAGTCAGTCTCATTGCATGTCTCAGTTGTAAACATGCGACCATTATCAAATACCAGACTAATTTAGTCAAGTATAAAACCAACTAATTTAGTCAGGTATTATTCGGCTGATTTCGAGCCTTTTTCTGTGGTCTCTTGATGCCCTGAAGTGCTTTATCGACCGAGGTCAACATACCGCGCAAAATATTAAGCTCTTGAGACTCAGGTCTGGCGCGATTGAAGAATCGGCGTAATTTATTCATGACCTGCCCAGGATGTGAGGCAATAATAAATTCCACCTGAGTTAAGGTCGTTTCTAAATGCTGATAAAAACGCTCAAGCTCCGCCGTTAGTGGGTATTCCTGCTCCTGCTTTGGCCACTGCTTTTGCGCTAACAAAGTCATGCGCACTTCATAGCATAAGGTTTGTACCGCCATGGCCAAGTTGAGTGAAGAATACTCTGGGTTAGCCGGAATATTGACGTGAAAATGACAACGCTGTAGCTCTTCGTTGGTTAAGCCGGTGCGTTCACGACCAAACACCATAGCCACGCGCTTATCTTGACCTTCCACCACTACTTTTTCAGCCATTTCTCTTGGCCCAAGCATAGGCCAATTTAAGGTGCGTGAACGCGCACTGGCTCCGACCACTAATTGACAGTCCGCTATCGCGTCTTCTAAGCAATCGTATATTGTAATATTTTCAACCACATCAGCAGCTCCTGCAGATAAAGCCACCGCATGACTATCGACTTCGCAGTCCGGTGTTACCAGTACAAGATCATGAATGCCCATGGTTTTCATCGCTCTTGCGGCGCTACCAATATTACCGGGGTGAGAAGTACCAATTAATACAACACGTACATTTTCTAACATCAAACTGCTCGACGATAATTCCAAAAATGCGGATTCTACCACAGCAGCAGCTGTAAAAAACGTCTTTTATTACTTTACTATGTCGAGTCTGGTTGTTATGATCCGCCGCCGTAAATTTATACAACGTTCTTTAACATCTAGTGGTGAATCCGATATGCATCCTATGCTAAATATCGCGGTACGCGCAGCGCGTAACGCAGGTAATGTTATTGCAAAAGCTTATGAGCAACTTGAAAAAGTTGAAGTGGAACAAAAAGGGTCTAACGACTTTGTAACCAATGTTGATAAAGAAGCTGAGCTAGCCATTATCAATACGATCCGCAAATCTTATCCTGAACATTCTATCGTCGCAGAAGAAAGCGGAGAGTTAGCAGGTAGCGATAATGACTACCAATGGGTGATCGATCCACTAGATGGCACGACCAACTTTGTTCGTGGCATTCCACACTTTGCCGTATCTATCGCGCTACGCGTGAAAGGTAGAACCGAGCAAGCTGTTGTTTTTGATCCCATCAACAATGAACTATTCAGCGCAACTCGTGGTGCTGGTGCTCAACTTAATGGTTACCGCATTCGTACTACGCATGCCAAAGAAATTAAGGGCACATTACTGGCCACGGGTTTCCCATTTAAACAAAAGCACCACAGCGAAGCTTACTTCAATATTTTTGCTGATCTGTTTACCGATGTTGCCGACATGCGCCGTAGTGGCTCTGCAGCATTAGACTTAGCTTATGTTGCAGCGGGCCGTTATGACGGTTACTGGGAATTAGGCCTAAAACCTTGGGATTTCGCCGCTGGTGAATTAATCGCTAAAGAAGCCGGTGCTATCGTGACCGATTTCTCGGGAAATCATGAATACCTAAAATCAGGCAACTTAGTGGTAGGCGGTCCAAAAGTAGTTAAGCAATTACTAAGCAAAATTCGCCCTCACCTAACAGAGTCAATGAGTCGCTAAGCATTTAGTCACTTAACAAACCACAAAGGCGATATTACATCGCCTTTTTTTTGGCCAAATTTCGTTTCAGTGGACTAAATGAAATTGGCTCGAATGATCCACTCAGGTAAGTTATTCGGTTATTTCATAACCTGCTTCTTTCCAACCACGAAAGCCACCGTCCATACTGATCACCTTGGTGTACCCCATTTGTTGCAGGTTATCGACCGAAAGCGCAGAGCGAAAACCGCCGCCACAGTAAACCACAATCTCGGTATTAAGATCAGGGCAGCGTTGCTCAATATCTCGCTCCAAAATACCGCGACCGAGATATATCGCATTTGGAATGTGCCCTTTGGCCCACTCGCTTTCTTCACGGTTATCAATCAAAACAAAGTCACGTTTTTGCTCTAACCACTGCTTAACGGTTTGCACATCGGTTTCTTTAATGCGCTTACGCGAGGCATCCACAAGATCTAAGAAGCGTTGGCTGTGTTGCATCTCTTTTCCTTATTTTAATAACATTAGCTCACTTAACTTCAGCTTTGGTAAAGATATTTCAAATAAATACTATATGGCTTATCCAAAGCTCAGGTTAACTTAATATACCCTGATTTAGCGACAAAAAAACCCGCCGAAGCGGGTTTTTGTCATGGGTGAACGACAAGCTGTTACAGTACAGCTTCTTGATCTGCCCCTTCTTTTTCTACTTCAACTGGGATCATGTGTTCACGCGAGATACCCAGTCTTACAGCTAAGGCACTGGCCACATAGATTGAAGAATAAGTACCCACGAAAATCCCCACGAGTAGTGCAGTTGCAAAACCATGGATCATCGCACCGCCTTTCAAAAACAAAGCGATTAACACAAACAAAGTGGTACCCGATGTGATCATGGTACGGCTTAATGTTTGCGTCAGTGAGATATCGACGATTTCTTCTGGGCCACCTTTGCGGACACGGCGGAAGTTTTCACGGATCCGGTCAAATACAACGATGGTATCGTTTAACGAGTAACCGACAACCGCCAGCACGGCAGCAAGTACGGTTAAGTCAAACTCAAGTTGAAACAGTGAGAAAACACCCAGAGTTAAGATCACGTCATGACCTAACGCCGCAACAGAGCCTAACGCTAAACGCCATTCAAAACGCATGCTAACATATAAAAGAATACAGGCAAGCGCGACAATAATGGCAAGACCACCGTTTTCAGCCAACTCAGCTCCCACGTTGGGGCCAACGAATTCAATACGGCGCATGTCTACGCCCGCTTCGATCGACTCCTGCAATGCATCAAGGATTTGTTGGCCAATCACTTCGCCTTTCACGCCTTCACGCGGCGCGACGCGAACCATCACCTCTTTAGAGCTACCAAAATGTTGCACAATCGCATCATCAAAGCCCTTAGCTGAGAGTACTTCACGAACTTGTTTTAGGTCAGCTGGGTGTTCAAACCCCACTTCAATCAAGGTTCCGCCTGTGAAGTCTAGACCCCAGTTAAAGCCTTTAACGGCAATAATACCGATAGAGGCGATAACCAAAATCAAAGACAGCAAAGAGGCCGGCTTAGAGAAGCGCATAAAGCGGATAGTATCGCCAGGTTTTAATATTTGAAACATAGTTGATACTTCCCGTTAAATTGACAGCTTCTTGAGACGTTTACCGCCCCATAGCAAGTTAACAATGGCACGCGTACCTACAATCGAGGTAAACATGGATGTCGCTATACCTATCATCAGGGTAACAGCAAAGCCTTTCACCGGACCTGTGCCCACAGCAAATAGAATAAACGCCGTGATCAAAGTGGTGATATTAGCATCGGCAATGGTCGAAAATGCATTTCCATAACCTTCATTAATGGCTTTTTGAATGCTTTTACCTTCTAATAGCTCCTCACGGATACGCTCAAAGATAAGTACGTTCGCATCCACCGCCATACCAACGGTTAATACAATACCCGCGATACCAGGCAAGGTTAACGTTGCCCCCGGTACCATAGACATAATGCCCACGATCATGATGATGTTCACAAACAAGGCGGTGTTAGCAACTAAACCAAAGGCACGGTAGTAAACAGCCATAAAGATAACCACGGCTAACATACCGTAAATCATCGCTGCCATACCGTTATCTATGTTTTGCTGACCCATGCTTGGACCGATTGTACGCTCTTCCACAATCTGGATTGGCGCAATCAAGGCACCCGCACGAAGTAACAAGGCTAGGTTATGCGCTTCCGCCGGGTTATCTATCCCTGTAATACGGAAACTACGACCCAACTGCGCTTGAATGGTGGCCACGTTAATGATTTCTTCGTGTTTAACCAATTTGCGCTTGCCATTTTCATCTTCTTGTCCGGTTGGCAACCATTCAATAAATAGGGTTGCCATGGGCTTGCCTATGTTATTTTTGGTTACACGTGACATTTTTGAGCCACCTTGTGAGTCCAAGTCGATATTAACTTGTGGGCGGCTGTATTCGTCCATGCTTGAACGCGCGCCCACAATATGATCGCCCGTTAGCATAATTTGCTTTTGCAACACAAACGGCTGGCCATCACGGTTTTTATAGACCTGAGAAGTCGCAGGTAAACGGCCTTCAACAGCATCACGCACGTCGGTTTTTTCGTCAACTAAACGAAATTCCAACATCGCCGTGGCACCCAAAATTTCTTTCGCTTGCGCAGTATCTTGCACACCTGGCAGCTCAACTACGATGCGATCAGCACCTTGACGTTGAACTTGCGGCTCCGCCACACCAAGTTGGTTTACACGGTTACGAATAATGGTGATGTTTTGCTCAAGGGCGTAGTTTTTGGTTTCCTTAAGCTTGTCTTCACTCATGACAACGCTAAGTAAGTAAACACCTTCGCTTTCATCATCTTCGAAAATAAAACCTGGATACTTCGGCTTTAAAAACGCTTCAGCTTCATTGCGCGTTTGCTCATCCGCAAATCGAATAACAACGCCATTGCTTTTCGCTTCTTCACGTACGCCGCGATAGCGGATTTTCTCTTCGCGCAGCTCAGAGCGAAAATCGCTGACCATTTGCTCTTTGGCTTTAGCAATCGCCGCATCCATATCCACTTCCATTAAGAAGTGAACACCACCACGTAAATCAAGACCTAGTTTTAGTGGACCCGCACCGATGGCTTGTAGCCATTCTGGCGTTGCCGGCGCTAAGTTCAATGCGGTAGTAAATTGTGCACCAAGCAGGTCAGAAATAAGCTCCTTCGCTTTTAGTTGGTCGTCACGGTTTACCAAACGCACCAGTAAACGCCCTTCTTCTAGCGAGCTGCTTTTAACCTGAATATTAGCTTGTTCAAGAGCATCATTGATTTGACCAGCAGTCGCGAGCTCAACTTCTGCACCACGCTTACCGGAGACTTGTACGGCAGGATCCTCGCCGTAAAGGTTAGGAGTTGCGTAAAGTAAACCTATGGTGATCACAGCGATCACCATAATGTACTTCCACAACGGATATTTGTTTAACACTGTAAACGTCCTTGTAGACTTATAAAGACTTTAGCGTACCCTTTGGTAGCACTGCGCTAACGTAGTCTTTTTTAATAACAACTTGATTGCTCTCATTAAGCTCAATCGTGATGTAGTCGTTTTCGTCAGTAACTTTAACGATACGGCCAACTAGACCACCCGATGTCAACACCTCATCTCCCTTTGCAAGTGATGACATTAGATTTTTATGCTCTTTCACGCGTTTGTTTTGCGGGCGAAAAATCATAAAGTAAAAAATAGCCGCAAACACAACCAGCATGAAAATCATCGACATACCACCACCTTCGGCGCCGGCAGCTGGAGTTGCGTAAGCATTAGCAATCAAAAAGCTCATTATATATCCTCGTACTTAACGTAAAAATTATTTTTCTTCTAAAGGCGGAACCGGTTTACCGATCTTGCCGTAAAACTCTGTCACAAAGTCGTCTAATTTACCCTGCGCGATAGCATTGCGCAAACCTTCCATCAAACGTTGGTAATAACGTAAGTTATGGATGGTATTCAAACGCGCGCCCAAAATCTCATTACACTTATCTAAATGATATAAATAGGCCCGAGAATAATTTTTACAAGTGTAACAATCACATTCAGGATCCAGTGTATTGATATCTTCGCGGTGTTTAGCGTTGCGAATTTTTACCACACCTTCGGATGTAAACAAATGACCATTACGGGCATTTCTTGTTGGCATCACGCAATCAAACATATCTACGCCGCGGCGAACGCCTTCAACCAAATCTTCGGGTTTACCTACGCCCATTAAATAGCGCGGTTTATCGGCAGGAATTTTAGGCGCGATGTGCTCAAGAATTCGGTGCATGTCTTCTTTAGGCTCGCCTACGGCAAGGCCACCAATGGCATAGCCATCAAAACCAATTTGCAATAAGCCATCCAAAGACACATCACGTAAATGCTCGTAAACCCCACCTTGGATAATACCAAACAGTGCATTCGGGTTTTGTTTGGCATCAAATTGTGCACGGCTTCGTTTCGCCCAACGCAATGACAACTGCATCGATTTTTCCGCTTCGGCTTCCGTCGCCGGATAAGGCGTACATTCATCGAATATCATCACAATATCCGAGCCTAAGTCGTACTGAATATCCATTGACCCTTCTGGACTTAAGAAAATCTTTTCGCCATTCACAGGGTTACGAAAATGCACGCCTTCCTCGGTGATCTTACGGATATCGCCTAAGCTAAATACCTGAAAACCACCCGAATCCGTTAGGATCGGACCTTGCCAGTTCATAAAGTCATGTAAATCACCGTGCTTGCGCATCACGGCTTGACCCGGACGTAACCAAAGGTGAAAGGTATTGCCTAATAAGATTTCAGCGCCGGTCGCTGCCACTTCTTCTGGCGTCATCCCCTTCACAGTACCGTAGGTGCCTACTGGCATAAAGGCCGGTGTTTCTACCGTACCACGTTCAAAAACCAAGCGGCCACGACGAGCACGGCCATCGGTGTTTAATAGTTCGTATTTCATTAATACCTCTTCAAGTCAGAAAAACAGTCCAACCGAATTTGGGTGTAAAAGAAGGTGACTTATGCAGTCACCGTATCTGTCGCGTTTGTTTTACGCATTGTCTTTGCGCGTTAAGAACATGGCATCACCGTAGCTAAAGAAACGGTATTTATGCTCTATCGCGCTAGCGTAGGCAGGCATTATATGCTCAAACCCAGCAAAAGCGGATACCAACATGATCAAAGTTGATTCAGGTAAATGGAAATTAGTGATCATCGCGTCCACTAATTGAAATTGATAACCTGGATAGATAAAGATCTGGGTGTCATCAAAAAAGGGCGCAAGGGGTTTTCCTTGTGCAAGGGTGGCTTGCGCGGCACTTTCTAATGAGCGTACAGACGTCGTCCCCACCGCAATTACACGGCCACCTCGAGCGCGTGTCGCATTTATTTGCGCAACCACTTCGTCTGGCACTTCAGCATATTCCGAGTGCATCTGATGCTCAAGTACATTATCGACTTTCACAGGCTGAAAGGTGCCGGCACCAACGTGTAAGGTAACAAACGCTTGCTCTATGCCCTTGGCTTTGAGCTTATCAAGTAACACTTGATCAAAATGTAAGCCCGCTGTTGGCGCAGCAACCGCTCCCGGTTTCTTATTATAAACCGTTTGATAACGTTCTTTATCGGAATCTTCATCGGGGCGATCTATGTAAGGCGGCAATGGCATATGACCAATGCTTTCAAGCACTTCAAGTACCGTGCGCGAGTCATCTAGTGCAATTTCAAACAAGGCATCGTGACGTTGTACCATCACCGCATTCACGCTACCTTCAAGAATCAGTTTATTACCCGGCTTAGGTGACTTAGAGCAGCGCACATGAGCCAAAAAATGTTTTTCGTCTAAAATACGCTCCACCAGTACTTCTAACTTACCACCGGATTCTTTTTGGCCGAACATTCTCGCTGGGATCACCCGTGTATCATTAAACACAAGTAAGTCACCCGGCGACAATAAATCAATAATATCGGTAAATTGCTTATGTGCAATTTCACCCGTATTACCGTCAAGGCTAAGCAATCGACTAGATGTACGCTCTGGATTAGGGTAACGAGCGATTAACTCATTGGGTAGTTCAAAAGAAAAATCGGCTACTTTCATTACTGCATACCAAGATAAAAGAAGGCAGCTAGTCTAGGCTTGCCCCCTTTGAATATCAAGTATTGTGACAGGGAAATCAGCAGATGAGCCGCTCAAGGAAAGCCCATGAGCCTAATATCGATTAGGCATCACTCATTAACAAGCTTTATCCGTTGGCAAATTAATCTCATCTCACTAGCACCTTACTTGTTGGCGGCAATAATACACTATCATTAGCCAAATGAAGCAACACCAAGCCAAACTCCCACCACCGCCACCAGATGGGGTAGCAACACGATTATCGGCATAAGCTGCGATGCTAAAAGTGAGGTTGGCTATCGCGCCATTATCACCGTAAGCCGCCAACGTCATTTGGTGAACTTGAAGAATATCGCCAATCATGGTCAAGGTTACACTGCAGCTCTGTTGCGCGGCTAATGTTTTACCAATACAGCCTTGGTCGGCCTGCAAGACTCCCGCAGGTGATATCTCAATATCCGTAATCACCACAGCTTGATCTGAGGTATTGGTTAACATCACAGGTTGGCCTTCTGTTGTTGCATCGCTATGACTAAACAGCGGGGCATTTCCCCATAACAAGGAAGCTTGTTGTTGTGCAATCCAATCAAGATACTCAGGCACGTAAGTAAACGCGGCAGGTAACCCTTTTAAACCACAAGCATCGGCGGCACCAAAACTAACAATACCAAACTGTTTGTCGCCTTCGGCTGTTTGTATCATCACGGGGCCGCCAGAATCACCAAAGCAAGTGTCTTGTAGCTCCTGCCCTCCAGCACAAAATACCGAATCGGGTAATGGGCTATAAGGGCAAGGTTGATAGTCAAGGCTAACTTGTTTAAGAAAGTTAGGGTAATGATCGCCCGCTTGATTATCGGCGCCCCAACCAAAAGCGGTGAAGTAGGCATTGCCATAACTAAACTGACTTAAATTGCCCGTTCCTAAGCGATTATATTGACTAGTGATGGGGTCAATAACATGAAGCAATGCAATATCATGATTAAGCCGTACGGCGTCAAATTCAGGATGAATAATTATCCGATTAACCTTTACTCTACGGTTATAGTCGGTTGAAGCACTGAGTTCGGTGGCATTAAAGAAGACCTCAATCTGGCTATCTTCAATGCCATCTCGGTTGTTATCTTGGCCTTCTGCATTAACGCAATGGGCTGCGGTGAGTAGCCAATGGGGCGACAACACACTGGCTCCACAAATGTGATATAACACATTATTTCGCCACACTTGCAAGCTCGCAATACCGACAGTTAGCTCATCTACTGCACTGCCACCAACAATTCTTGGGCCTGCTTGGGCTGCCTGCATTATAAATAGCAAACACAAACATAATGCCTTAACGATAGCAAGATAGGGTAAACGGTTCAGCGCAGCCATAACGTCACTCCGACAATGTCATTGCTTAAGCTTAGGCATTTACGTGCATTTTCTGGCTAAAAAATGGTCATTTTACTGTCAATTAGTTTCCGCCTTTGAAACAACCAAAAATAGCTGAAATAACAGTGATTAGTTTCATAAATATGACGCTGATCAACAGCAAATTACACTGCATTGACTAGATTTAAAGTAACTATGTAGGAGGGTTAATTATGATCACCGTTGCCGATATTATGACCTCGAGTCTATACACCCTAAGCCCCCAAGACACTCTTTCTCAAGCTGCTGAATTAATGGCAGAAAAACGCATTCGTCATATTCCTATTCTGGAGCAAGACAAATTAGTTGGTTTGATTTCTGAGCGGGATTTACTGGCCGCTAAACAATCATCCGTGATCAAAGAAACCGGCGAGCACTCGCTTTGGTCGTCGATAGAGCTCGATAAAGTGATGACGAAGAACCTGACCACCGTCGATCCAAAGGCGAGCGTTAAGGCCGCTGCACTGTATATACAGCAACACAAATTTGGTTGTTTACCTGTGGTCAAAAATGGCAAGTTAATCGGCATCATCACCGACACGGATTTTGTCGCGGTGGCCATCAACTTACTTGAATTGGAAGAGTTACATGATAATGAGGAAATTTGAGTGTAATTTTATTTCATTAAAAAGCATGAGATTTGAGCAAGTTACATTAAACAGATAGCTTAAATGAGCCTGTTTTCAGAATATTTTGTGGTTTAGTTACACTTTTGCCTTGCATTGTGAGATCTATCACATTAGTATGCGCGCATTATTTATCGACGTATTGATTAGCAAGCCAATACGAGCACTTTGGAAGTGTGCAAAGATAAACTCCATTAGGCAACATAGGATTTGCGCGCTTGATGCAACAAGTAGAAATACTTGTGTGACTATTCCTTGTTTTTCAACCCTGCTCAGTAGCAGGGTTTTTTTTGTCTTTTTTCTGCGTTGATTTAACTCAAGCCTACTTAAAGGAAGCGAAACACCCCTGTTGCAACCAATCCTGTTGGCGCTTATTCACTTCCAATTTCAGAATATGATCATATTCACTGGCATGTTGCTCCATTAACGCTTCCAATAAGGCAATACGTTTAGCTATCCAACGGCAACTCGGTGATAGCGATTCATGTAATGAAAATACAGCCTCTAAATCCGCTTGAGGTTGGTATATCTTTGGCAGCTGAACAGCGCTGGGGGATGGCTCGGTGTCGATACTTATTTCAAACTCCATAAAACGTCGCTGCAACCTATCTTCAGGACGTGGGGGCTTATCGGTATAGTGGATCACGCCTTTTTCATCTATCCATGAAAAAACGGTCTGAGCATGGCTTACCTCAGCAAAGGCTAAAATATAAATTAAACAACCCCAACCAAACACATTACACACGCGCTCCTCCAACTTAACTATGTGCTAGTTAAACTTAGGCAAAACCATTACATCGATTATTTACACTATAGTTTACAAAGAACAGCTTGTTAACTAGGGCAAGTTTGGCACACAACATATCAATTGGCTTTAAATCAGGGCAAACGTACAAATGTAAACAGCAGCAGGATTTAGGAGCGAAAATATGGCTAAGCTCAGTAACAAAAAATACCTACAAGCCTTATTGAACTTACAAAGTGAGTTAGTCACGTTGCAGCAATGGGTGGTAGCGAAACAACTTAAAGTGGTGGTTATTTTTGAAGGCCGAGATGCTGCGGGTAAAGGCGGAGTGATCAAACGGATCACGGAAAAGCTTAACCCTAGGGTATGTCGCATTGCCGCCCTGCCCGCCCCTAATGATAGAGAAAAAAGTCAATGGTATTTTCAGCGCTATGTGGCTCATTTACCTGCAGGCGGTGAAATCGTATTATTTGATCGCAGCTGGTACAACCGAGCCGGAGTCGAACGGGTGATGGGCTTTTGTAGCGAGGAGCAGTACCTAGAGTTTTTACACTCATGTCCTAAATTCGAGCGCATGCTCACCCAATCTGGCATCATTTTAATTAAATATTGGTTTTCGGTTTCAGACGAAGAGCAAGAAAAACGTTTTCTGGAGCGGATTAACAATCCTTTGAAACGCTGGAAATTTAGTCCCATGGATCTGGAATCGCGTAGCCGCTGGGCAGCATATTCTGAAGCCAAAGATGAGATGTTTGCTTATACCGACACCACGTCTAATCCTTGGTGGGTCGTTAACTCAGATGATAAGAAGCGGGCAAGGCTTAATTGCATCAGTCATTTGCTCAGCCATATTGACTATCATCCATTGCCAGCAAAAGAAGTGGTGCTACCGCCCTTAAACAAAAAGGCGCAAGAAAAATACCTTCGTGCGCCTATTGATAGCCAAAATTTTGTGCCTGAGCTGTTTTAGCTTAAACCACTTTGGCTAAACTACTTCACTTCAAAGTAAGGGTTGAGCAGCGATTCTTGATGGTTGTACAGCAAAGGTGAACCATCAAGTTGACAAACCGTTGCGCCAGCTTGTTCAGCAACGCAATGGCCTGCCCCTGTATCCCAGTTCATGGTTGGGCCAAGACGAGGATAAACATGCGCTATCCCTTCAGCCACCATACAAAATTTAAGAGAGCTGCCTACCGGCACCATTTCATAATCATTAAAGCGCTCAAGATAAGCCGCTAAATCAGGGCTTGGATGTGAGCGGCTGCCCACCACCTTAATGGTTTCACCAGCCGCGGGGGCGATCACTTGAAGTTGGCGGGTGGCGCCTTGATGAGTTAAAAATGCGCCTTGCTCATCAGCAAAATACAGCTTATCTAACACAGGTGCGTAAACAACGCCTAGTACCGGTTTGTTGTCGTGGATAAGTGCAATATTGACCGTGAATTCACCGTTTTTCTTGATGAACTCCTTAGTGCCATCGAGCGGGTCAACCAACCAAAACGTGTTCCACTGCTGGCGAGTTTGCCAACTGATGTCTGCCGCTTCCTCTGACAAAATGGGAATATCGGGCGTCAAGGCTTGCAACCCTTTTACGATGATTTGATGAGCGGCTAAGTCTGCTTCCGTTAATGGAGACTCATCCGATTTGGTTTGCACCGCAAAATCACGCTGATAGATATCCATAATGGCAGCGCCTGCAGCCACCGCAATGTCACAGACATCCGCAATAGGTTTATCGATTAATGTAGCCATGTTGCTCCAGGTATTGAATAATTTGTTCTACGGCTTCAGACAAAGGTCGCTCGCCATTCTCTACGGTAATTTCTGGGTTTTGCGGCGCTTCGTAAACAGAATCAATCCCCGTAAAGTTGGTGATTTCACCCGCTCTGGCTTTCTTATACAAACCTTTAGGATCGCGTTGCTCACAAATGTCGAGTGGCACATCAACATAGACTTCGTTGAATTCCCCTTGCGGCAACAATTCACGCACCATTTCGCGCTCAGCGCGATGTGGAGAAATAAACGCAGTAAGGACAATTAACCCAGCATCCACCATAAGCTTAGCGACCTCACCGACACGGCGAATATTTTCTTTGCGATCGTCGTCAGAAAAGCCTAAATCACCACATAAACCGTGACGCACATTATCACCGTCGAGCAAATAAGTATGCACACCCAATTGGTGTAAGCGTTGCTCAACTGCCCCAGCAACCGTGGATTTACCCGCGCCACTTAAACCTGTGAACCACAACACGCACGCTTTTTGTTTTTTCTGCTCGCTGCGAGCTTGCTTATCGATGGCATGTTCATGCCATACTACATTTTCATCTGCCATGGGCATCCTTGTATTAAATCGTTAAAACGGGAAAAGCCAAATGATCATCGACAGTGCGGTCACGGAATACACAATGGAAATCGGAATACCGATACGCAAATAATCCTTCAGCTGATAGTTACCCGCACTGTACACCATTAAATTTGTTTGATAGCCATAAGGCGAGACAAAGCTACAACTGGCCGCAAAAATCACCGCCATAATAAAAGCACTCGGATCAACGCCATAACCGACGGGAATACTGTAGGCAACGGGAAACGCCAGTGCCGCCGCGGCATTGTTAGTGATCAATTCGGTTAGCAGCAAGGTAAATAAGTACACCGCAATCAAGGCACCAATTAATCCCCAATCAGCAAAATAGGTGTGTACAAAATCGCCCATCATCTCAGCTAAGCCGCTACTCGTTAGTAGTTGAGCTAAGGTCAAGGCTGAGCCCACCACGACCCAAATATCAAAAGGAAAACGTCGTTTAACTTCGTTCCAAGTAATAGAGCCAGACACCACACAGCCAATGAGTAGCACCAATAAACCTTTTAATAGCGGCACCATTTCAAATACAGCTAGGCCAATGACAGCGGCGAACCCGAGCATCACACCGCCACTACGATACTTGTCTAAACGGGTGCTGGCATCAACGCCACTGACCACCACGAATTCACGGTTTAAACGCTTAACTTTATAAAAGTCCCGGCCCGGCGCTAATACTAGGGTGTCGCCCTCGCGTAAAATAATATTACCTAAACCGCCTTGCAATGGCGTATGACCGCGGCGGATCGCCACCACCACGGCGTCAAATTCTTCACGAAAATGACACTCTTTAATGCTCTTACCTTTGATCTCTGCGCTGTGGCTGACGATCACTTCGACCAAGTTTTGGCCTTTTAGCTGATTTTCAGCAAATAAATCCAGGCCAGGAAAGTCTTGTAAGATACCCACACTATGCACAGCACCACAAAACAACAAGATGTCATTTTCTGCTAGCACATCGTCAGGGGAAACAGGACAAATTCGTTTACCGCCGCGGATTATTTCCGCTAGGTAAAGCTGTTGCAGGTTACGCAGCTTGTTTTCGGCAACCGTGCGACCAATAAGAGGTGAGCCAGCATTCACTTTGGCTTCAAGAAAATAATCGGCCTCTTCGGGCGCTTCTGCTTGCGTATCAGGCAAAGAAGGACTTAATAGAATCAACATCACTAAGCCAACAGCAAACACCACAACCCCAATCAAGGTAAAATCGAAAAAGCCTAAACTGGGTAAACCGGCATCCATCACAAAGCTATTAACGATCAAGTTAGTCGATGTGCCGATTAAGGTTAACGTACCACCAAATATTGCAAAATAAGAAAGCGGAATTAATAAACGAGAAGGTGGATGGTTACCGTTGCGTTTGATGGCGCCAATCAAAGAGGCCACCACCGCAGTATTATTGGTGAACGACGACAAAAATGCCGTCGACACACCCATTTTAAGTAACACTTGTAGCAAGCTGCCCGTAGACAGTTGCTGGCTGATCCAAGAGATCAGCCGTGTTTTTTCTATCGCCGCTGATATCATCATCAGCAACACCAACACCAATAAAGAGGAGTTGGAAAAATTAGCCATCATGCTCGGTAATTCGATCATTCCGGCTAAGTAGCAAACGATAACGGTGACGCCAAACAGCAGAGCTGGTTTTAACTTAGACGCGATGAGTAGCGTTATCAGTACAGCTAAAACACCTAATATCCCTATCTGGTCTAGCGTCATCTTCCATTACTCCGCTAGCTTACTAATATCAAGCGCTTGCCAATGTGGGAAGTGCTTGCGAACCAAGGCATTGAATTCAAGTTCAAATTCACTGAATTCGTGATTGCTTGCCTTAGCATCGGCCGACTTAGTGATCATACCCGCACCCACCGTCACGTTAGTTAAACGGTCAATCACGATAAACCCACCGGTGTCACGTACATCTTGATATAGATCGAATGCAACTTGCTCTTCAAGCTGTACCACACAAGATGCAATTTCGTTGAGCTCTAGCTGCGTCGCTGACGACTGCTCTAGGGTGTTTACATCAACTTTATAGTTGATGCTTTCAACAAAGCCTGCTGTTTTCTTGCTAGCAAGTTTAAAGTCATACTGACGTCCAGGCACCATGGCATCATCCGCCATCCATACCAAGTTCGCTTCAAATGCGTTACTTAGCTGAGCCTCTGCGCCCGTTTTAACGATAACATCGCCGCGACTAATATCAATTTCGTCTTCCAACGTTAGGGTTACCGCTTGGCCAGCAAATGCACTGTCTAGCTCGCCATCGAACGTCACAATAGATTTAACTTTTGATTTTTTTCCTGATGGTAGCGCAGTGATCGCATCACCTTTAGCAATTTCACCACTTGAAATGGTACCGGCAAAACCACGGAAGTTCAGGTTTGGACGGTTAACATATTGCACTGGGAAACGGAAATCTTGTGCTAGCAATTCACCTTGAACTTGAACTTGCTCTAGGATGCTCAGTAATGGCTCGCCTTGATACCAAGGCATCGCTGGGCTCTTAGAAACCACGTTGTCGCCTTTTAGGGCAGAAAGCGGCACAAATTTAATGTCGCGCTCGCCTAAGCCTTTAGCAAACTCAAGATAATCATTCTTGATTTCTTCATAACGCGCTTCAGAAAACTCAACCAAGTCCATCTTGTTGATCGCCACAACAAAATGTTTAATGCCCAGTAGTGACGCAATAAAGCTATGTCGTTTAGTTTGCGTTAACACGCCGTAACGCGCATCCACTAGGATAACCGCTAGCTCACAGGTAGAGGCACCCGTTGCCATGTTACGAGTGTATTGTTCATGGCCTGGGGTGTCAGCAATAATGAACTTACGCTTAGCCGTTGAGAAATAACGATACGCAACATCAATGGTGATACCTTGCTCACGCTCAGCGGCAAGACCATCAACCAATAGTGCCAGATCTAGCTCTTCACCTGTGGTGCCCATTTTTTGGCTATCAGAATGCAATGATGCAAGCTGATCTTCATAAATCTGCGCGCTGTCGTGCAGTAGACGACCGATTAGGGTACTTTTACCGTCATCCACGCTACCACAAGTTAATAAACGCAATAAACTTTTGTGCTGTTGTTGGTTTAAGTACTCTTCAATACCAACGCTACCAATTTCTTCTGCAATTACCGTATTCATGTTCTGATCCCTTAGAAATAACCTTCGCGTTTTTTCAGCTCCATCGAGGCGGCTTGGTCACTGTCGATCAAACGACCTTGACGCTCACTGGTTTTGGCCAGCAACATTTCTTCGATGATTTCTGTTAACGAACCTGCCTCTGATTCAATTGCCCCTGTCAATGGGTAACAACCTAAAGTACGAAAACGCACTTTCTTCATTTCAGGTACTTCACCAGGCTCAAGTGGCATACGCTCATCATCAACCATGATCAAGGTGCCATCGCGCTCAACAACAGGGCGTTCAGCCGCAAGGTATAAAGGTACGATTTCAATGTTCTCAAGGTAGATGTACTGCCAAATATCTAGCTCAGTCCAGTTAGATAGCGGGAATACACGAATACTTTCGCCCTTGTTCACTTGGCCGTTATAGGTGCGCCAAAGTTCAGGGCGTTGGTTCTTTGGATCCCAACGGTGGTTCTTATCACGGAACGAGTAAACACGCTCTTTAGCACGTGATTTTTCTTCATCACGACGTGCACCGCCAAATGCCGCATCAAACTTATACTGATTTAACGCTTGCTTAAGACCTTGGGTTTTCATGATGTCGGTGTGTTTTGAACTGCCGTGTACAAACGGATTGATGTTCATCGCTAACCCTTCTGGGTTTTTATGAACAAGCAGGTCAAAACCGTATTTTTCCGCCGTGCGATCGCGAAATTCAATCATCTCTCTAAACTTCCATGTGGTATCCACATGCAGTAAAGGAAACGGGATCTTACCTGGATAAAATGCTTTACGGGCAAGATGCAGCATCACAGATGAGTCTTTACCGATTGAGTACATCATCACAGGGTTGTCGAACTCGGCAGCCACTTCACGAATAATGTGGATACTCTCAGCTTCCAACTGTTTAAGGTGTGTTAACCTTTGTTGGTCCATTTTCTACTCCGTTAGGCAAGATTAACTAAAGTTTGGGCGTCGGCATTAGGCGATTGCTCACCAAACCAACTTAGCTTGTCAGCTAAACTCACAACTTCACCAACGATGATCAAAGCAGGTGGTTGCACCGTCTTCGCCATTTCTGGTAGCTGTTCAAGTTGCCCGGTAATAACGTGTTGATCGACCCGCGTCCCTTTTGACACGATAGCCACAGGCGTAGCTGGGCTACGGCCATTCAACGTTAAGTTTTGGCAAATTTTTTCTGCTTGCAACAACCCCATGTAAAACACCGTGGTTTGATGCTCGCGGGCAAGGCTAGACCAATCTATTGGCTGGCCTTGCTCTTTACAATGCCCAGTCACAAACGTCACCGACTGCGCATAATCTCTATGAGTTAGTGGGATACCGGCATAACTAGCACACCCTGATGCTGCGGTCACCCCCGGCACGACCTGAAAATCAATGCCGTGCTCTACCAGCACTTCTAATTCTTCACCGCCGCGACCAAAGATAAACGGATCGCCGCCTTTTAAGCGCACTACTTTATTGCCTTGCTTGGCATACTTCACCAACAGCTCATTGGTGGTTTCTTGGATCACGCTATGGCGGCCCGCTTCTTTACCTACATTGACCAACTGAGCATCTCGGCGCACTAAGGCCAAGGTCTCTTGTGAAACCAGTTGGTCATAAAGCACCACATCGGCTTGTTGCATTAATTGCAGCGCTTTTAAGGTGATCAATGATGGATCGCCTGGACCTGCCCCGACTAAAGCAACCTCACCCGTGACATTAAAGTCGGCTAATTGCTCATTCATTAGCTCACGAGCTTGATTTTCCTTACCTTTAGTAAGTAACCCCGCAACCGCGCCTGCATTGAAAATTTGTTCCCAATAACGGCGACGCCCCTCAACCGTCGGCAGCACTTGCTGTACTTTAGCTCTAAATTCACCAGCAAGGCGCGCTAAGGGACCTAAATGATTAGGCAGTAAGGCTTCTAGTTTGGCGCGGATCAAGCGTGCTAATACCGGGGTCGTACCACCACTTGAGACGGCGACCACTACCGGTGAACGATCAACCACCGAAGGTAAAATAAAACTGCCAGCATCGGGTGCATCAACAACATTAGCAAAAATGCCTTTTTCGTCGGCATCTTTGGCAACCTGCAGGTTCACCTTAGCATCGTTTGTTGCCGCTATCACCAACCAAGCGCCGGTTAAGCTGTCACTTTGATATGCTTGGCGGATTAAGGTCAAATTAGGATCTGTTATTGCAGTTAGCTCGGCGCAAAATTCGCTCGAATGAACGACTACATTTGCCTTTGCTTTCAATAAATAGTGCACTTTTCTCAAAGCAACACTTCCACCACCAATCACAAGGCATAAACGCTGTTCAAGTTTTGTGAAAATGGGCAAATAATCCATATTGACGTCCTTACTACTTAGGCCTGCAACTATAATTTGAGATCTATATCCCGTAAAATAATATAAATGACTTCTTTATTCCTTAATGGAATAAAAACACTATTTTTTATAATCTGATATCCACTAAGAATGTAAGGATTTTACCTGTGACCGACCTGCTACACCATGTAAATCAGTGGCATTGGCTGGCTTTTTCGTTACTGATGCTTCTGCTAGAGCTTGGCAAATTAAAAGGCTGGTCATTTGTAGTCGGGGCCGCAGCGTTTTTTGTTGGCTTAACCATGCACTTTGAAGCCATTGCTTGGCAATTTCAGTGGGCATTGTTCTTTATTGGCACCATAATTTGTGGCTTTATCAGGACGCTGGTGCTCAATATGAAAACATCCGCTTAATAAGCCTAGTAGCATTAAGCAAATTTTCGCTATTTCCCCGTCACTTTTTTAGCCATAAAAAAAGCGCCTCACGGCGCTTTTGGCAAAATGGCTTAGTTAGATACCTTGGTCAGATACCACTGCCATCCACTTCGGTATCTACCTCATGCAGACCACATTCACGTTTTAAACCGAAAAAGCGTGTTTCTTCTTCCGTCATCCCCGCTTCCAGTGGACGAGATGTTTGCACATCCCCTACCGAAACATAACCTTGATCCCATAATGGGTGATAAGGCAAATCAAAGTCTTTCAGGTAGTAGTGCACGTCTTTGTTAGTCCAATCTATGATTGGCAAAAACTTAAAGCAGCCATTTTGAATACTCAGCACAGGTAGCCCTTCACGGCTAGAAGACTGGCTACGACGTAAACCCGAGAACCAAGTTTTAACCTTTAGCTCTTTCAGCGCACGCTTCATTGGCTCTACTTTATTGATTTGGTTGTAGCGGGTGATCCCCTCTACGCCCTGCTCCCAAAGCTTGCCATAACGCGCTTCTTGCCAAGCTGGGCTTTGCATTGCGCGGTACACCTTAAGGTTTAATCCTAAGCGCTCGGTTAGCTCATCAATAAACTGATAAGTCTCTGGGAATAAATAACCCGTGTCGGTCAAGATAACCGGTGTTTCTTGACGTTCGCTGCTGATCATATGCAATAACACAGCGGCTTGAATACCAAAGCTAGAAGACAGAGCAAACTCGCCTTCTAGATTGGCAAAAGCCCATTGCACACGCTCAACTGCCGTCATTTTGTCTAGTTGAGCATTGACCTCAGCAAGCGCTAAAGCGCGCTCGGCTGGGTTTAGCTCAAGTAGTGCAGCTAAGTCTAAATTAGGCATAGAAATCCCGTGATGCAATTACAACTTCTTCGACAATACCGACGCGGATGGTAAAATCACCAAAGCCTTCGTTTGGTAGACGCTCCGTCGCCCAGCGACCAATTAAGCCATCAAGTTCATCAAGAATTTGGGCTTCATCCGCATTCTCAATATACATTTTTGGAATACGCGTACCTTCACGGTTACCGCCCAGCAGTATGTTGTACTTACCTGGACCTTTACCGACTAGGCCAAATTCAGCTAGCGCAGCTCGGCCACAACCATTTGGACAGCCCGTTACACGTAGCACTAAGTGCTCATCGGCAACACCATACTTATCTAGCATGGCTTCAACTTCAGTTACCAAACCAGGAAGGTAGCGTTCAGCTTCGGCCATCGCCAACGGACACGTTGGGAAAGACACACAAGCCATCGAGTTTTCACGCTGCTTGCTTAAGTCTTCGGTTTTTAAACCATGCTCAACGGCTAATTGCTCAATCTGCGCTTTATCTTCTTCCGCGACACCCGCAATGATCAGGTTTTGGTTAGCGGTTAGACGAAAATCACCCTTGTGCACTTTCGCTATTTCACGCATACCGGTTTTCAGTGGCTTGCCTGGGAAGTCTAAAATACGACCGTTTTCGATAAACAAGGTTAGGTGCCACTTGTTATCGATACCTTTGATCCAGCCAATGCGATCGCCGCGATATTCAAACTTGTAATCTTCACTTGGCGCAAACTTGATACCACTGCGGCCTTCAACTTCTGCTTTAAATGCTTCAACGCCAACACGCTCAAGAGTGTATTTGGTTTTAGATAAATGACGGTCGCAGCGGTTACCCCAGTCGCGTTGTACGGTCACAATCGCTTCGGCAATCGCAATCACGTCTTTTTTAGCAATAAAACCAAAGTCATCGGCTTTACGCGGATGAGTGCGCTTGTCGCCATGGGTATGACCTAGGCCTGCACCCACTAGCACGTTGTAACCAATTAGCTCACCATCACGCACGATAGCCACAAAGCTGATATCGTTGGCGTGTACGTCGATGTCGTTTTGCGGCGGCATAACAAATGCGATTTTGAACTTACGCGGCAAGTAAACATTTGAATACAAAGGCTCACTTTCTGCTTCGTTACTCGCCACTTTTTCGCCATTTAACCAAAGATCAGCAAACCCCTTGGTATTGGGTAAAAAGTGCTCACTGGTTTGTTTTGCCAGCTCGTACATCTCGGCGTGGAATTCAGATTCCACCGGATTAGAAGTACATAGGGTATTACGGTTTACGTCACCCGCGGTAAAGATAGAGTCGATACCGACTTCGTCTAGACCTTGGAAAATCGGACGTAAGTTACGCTTTAAAATACCGTGGTATTGGAAGGTTTGACGCGTGGTCAAACGAATGCTGCCTACCATGGTGCGCTCTTGCGCATATTTATCAATTTGTAGCCATTGCTCAGGGGTACAAATACCACCTGGCATACGAGCACGTAATAAGAAGCTATGACGAGGATCTAGCTTTTGCTTTTTACGCTCAGCGCGCAGATCGCGGTCATCTTGTTGGTATAAACCATGGAACTTGATTAGCTGAATATCATCTGGGCTAAAGCCACCGTAAACTTGATCGTCAAGGGCTTCGGCTATTGTTCCACGTAGGAAATTACTTTCCGTTTTAATGCGTTCGTTGTCTGATAACGCGCGTCCATCTAGGCTGTTGTCTGGACTTGGTTTAGGCTCATAGCTCATTAGTATACATCCCTCTGATAACGCTTAGCACGACGTAACTCACTTACGTATTCTTCGGCTTCTTCGAAGCTCTTATTACCTTGCTCTTGAACAATTTTCACCAAGGCATCATTCACATCTTTGGCCATACGGTTGGCGTCACCACAAATGTAGAAATGCGCGCCTTCTTCCAGCCATTGGTAAACTTCTTTGGCATTTTCTAATAAACGATGCTGAACGTAGACTTTCTCTTCTTGGTCACGAGAGAAAGCAACGTGCATTTTGGTTAATAAACCTGAATCTAAATAGTTGCGCCATTCAACTTGGTATAGGAAGTCTTCAGTAAAGGTTTGATCACCAAAGAACATCCAGTTCTTACCATTCGCACCTTGAGCATCACGCTCTTGCATAAAGGCTCTAAACGGCGCCACACCTGTACCTGGCCCAACCATGATCACTGGCGTTTCAGGGTTAGCTGGTAGGCGGAAGTTATCATTGTGCTCAACAAACACCTTCACTTCACCACCCTCTTCTAGGCGTTTTAAGAAGCCCGTTGCTCCGCCGCTGCGAGGCTCGCCCTGTTCATTCTCAAACTCAACCATGCCTACAGTTAGGTGCACTTCTTCATCCACCTCGGCTTGGCTTGACGCAATAGAGTATAAACGCGGGGTAATGCGACGTAACATAGCAATCAGCTGCTCAGCGGTGACCGCTACATTTTTCTTCACGGCTAAAATGTCTAGGATCTGGTGGCTGTTTGCGTATTCGCGTGCAGCGGCTTTATCGGCTGCAATTTTCGCTAGCTTCTTACTGCCCGATAGCTCTGCGTACTTCTCCACAAAACCAGGGTAAGATTGCGTTAGCTCGAAGTGTTTGATTAACGCTTCGCGGATAGACACCTTGTTACCGTCAACATCAACTTCTTCAGAGCCCGTTAGGCCTACCTGAGCTAAAACTTGCTCAACTAAAGCAGGATCGTTTTCAAACCAAACGCCTAAGGCATCACCGGCGCGATATTGAATACCCGAATCTTCTAAAGAAATTTCAAAATGACGCACGTCTTTTTGTGAATTTCTACCGGTAATTTTTTGGTTGGTTGATAAGGTTGCGGTATATGGATTTTTCTTATCGTATTGGCTAGCCGCTAGCGGCGCAGGAGCCGCAAAACCGGCTGCCGGCGCTGCAACAGCACTAGCTGCGGATAAAGTTTCAACAACCAGTTTAAGGGCTTTATCGCCCCACTCTTTAGCTGGACCTTCGTAATCAACATCACAGTCAATACGTTCAAGGAAACTAGATGCGCCAGTAGCTGCTAAACGCTCGTCAAAGTCCTTACCGGTTTGACAGAAGAACTCATAGCTAGAATCACCCAGCGCTAATACGGCGTATTTCAGATCAGCTAGTTTAGGCGCTTTTTTCGAGCCTAGGAATTCGTGTAATTCAGCTGCATCATCCGGCGCTTCACCTTCACCATTGGTACTCACAACGATAATAAGGTGGGTTTCACTCTTAAGATCTTTTGGCTTGTAGTTAGCCATCGATTTTAGTTGCACTGGCAAGCCTTGTGCTTGCGCACTCGCAGCTAGCTCTTCAGCAACACCTTTGGAGTTACCGGTTTGCGAGCCATAAAGCACAGTAAGCTGGCCAGCAGGGGCTGCACTAACAGCACTCGTGGCCACCGCACCAGCAGTGGCAACAACACCTGCCCCACCTTGGCTAATTCCTGATAAGTATCCACTGACCCAAGCAAGTTGGTTTGGATTTAACTCAGCGATTGCCTGGCGCAACTGATTAAGCTGTGCATCTGACAATGGGCTGGTTAACGAAGAGAGTTCCTTTAACAGCATGGCTATTGATTCCACTATCCCAATATGAATTGCGAGACAGTGTACTGGCTAGGAAGAATAACAACAAAGAATAAATAGGGATTTTTTATAATAAAATGGAATAAGAAAAAGATTCCTAATAATGTCCATATAGGGAGGCTAAACCTCCCCACAAGCAACAACTTAAGTCACTTAAAAATTGACTGCTAAGCCGACAAAAACACCGCTGTAGTCGGATTTTAGCTTAGCCCCATCCTTAAGTTTAATATCTTGATAGCGGTAGCCGCCACGCAAAGTGATAGGTAGCATGCTCTCTGCCTTCAAGGTATATCCCACGCCTACAAGTGCATCCGACGCTTTATCATCGGTTACCGCTGCGCCCGATAGCTCAGAAAAGACACTTATGCCCGTATTGGGTACATGGAATTTAGCTGCACCATAGAGTAAAGGTATGGTACTGCTTAATCCCTTATTCGAAACGGTATGTAAATCACCATCGATGAATTTGAGGCTGGCACCTAAATCAATTTCGAACAACCCATTATCAAACACTTGATAATATAAGGTGGCATCGAAGCTATTTAGGTTTAAGGTCACATCACTGGTTGATGAACTGCCTTTAGTATCAAAATCCGCAAACGAAAGTTTGAGATTAGGCAGCATAATAATGCCGTGTTCAATGGCAACATAACCATTGAGTCGCCAGTCATTTTTTAAGCTAAGAGAATCACTGTTAAGGTGGCCATCTACATCGGGCTTGGTTAAATCGAGTCCCGCAAAAATCCCCCAATCATCTGCCAATACAGGCTGTGAAACGGCGACCAATAGCAGGCCAGCGGTTAAGTGTTTTTTCATTTGATACTCTTTAGGTTATGATTTGCCACGTATTGTATCGAGGAAAACACGTCGGGCAATCTCAAAACCAGCAAAGCCTAAGAGTTTTATATTTTATATACCCAAAACATCTCATGATGCGGGATCCATAGCCCGCAATATATTGATAATTTTCAGATCTACCAAAAACAGCGGCGCCCAATATGGCGCCGCTGAAAAAGCGTGTTAATGATGAAACAAATTAGCCTTTGGTTAATAGCTCAGTTAAATCGATAACCGCAGCATTCGCCCGAGAAATATAATTCGCCATCACCAGTGAATGGTTAGCCATCACGCCAAAGCCACTGCCATTTAAAATCATTGGGCTCCACACCGTTTCTTGAGTTTCTTCCAACTCTCGAATGATCTGTTTAACACTGATTTCGGCATTCTTTTTCGCAAGCACACCTTTAAAATCAACCTCAACGGCTTTCATTAAGTGCAGTAAAGCCCAGCTGGCTCCGCGCGCTTCATAAAAAACATCATCGGTTAAAAACCAAGAGGTTTTAACCACTTCTTCCTCTGGCATATAAGTGGATTGCTGTGCTGAGCTATCGCCCGCTAAACCATCATTGATAATGTTGCGACCGACACTGGCACTTAATTTCTGAGATAGGCTACCTAAGCGACTTTGCACTTCCTTTAACCAAGCAGCAAGGTTATCAGCGCGAGCATAAAACTGCACATCCGGTTGATCAGGATCGGCTAACCGTGCGCGGTAACGATATAACGCTTCGATCGCTTCACGGTATTCCGCCTCAGCACTAGGCAAGTGCCAGCTCTTACTATCGATATTAAACTTAGGCTGAGCAATTTTTAAGTCTTTATCTTCAACCGATTGGCTTTGCGAGCGGCTAAAATCCTTACGCATAATTAATGAGAAATCACGAACTTGCTCTAACGCACCTAACTCCCATGCCGGCATATTGTCCATGAAAAGTCCAGGCGGTACCACGTCATTACTAAAGTAACCACCTGGCTTGTCTAATAAGGTTTCAGCAACCAAAATTAATGTGGTCGTCGTGGTGTACCCCACTACAGGTTTTTTTCCTTCGTTGTTAGCATCTTGCTTGGCCTTGGCCACTAGCTCAGATACTTCCATTACGGCGGGTTCGCTACTCCAATAGACAGAAACGCCATAACCCAAGACAAAAATAATAGCGAGTACAGCCAACACGCGTTTGCTTGTTATATATTCCATGGTTTACCTTAATGGTCGTGATTCATTTTGGCAGGCTTGCCATTAATTGACTTAACTGGCGCGGTAAATGAAACCGTTTCGCCTGAAGCAAAAGTCAGGGTAAATGCCACCTCCTGACCTTCTTTAAGGGGTGCATTGATGCCCATGAGCATAATATGTAAGCCACCCGGTTGCAGCGAAACGGTTTCCATTGCTCCCACTTCAATGGACTCAACTTGGCGCATTTTCATCATACCATCAGCCATGATGTGATTATGCAGCTCGACCTTTTTTGCCACATCACTGCTCGCGGCAACCAGTGAGACAGCTTCATTGCTATGATTCATCAGCTGTAAGAAGGCCGCACTATTTTGTGCATTAGGTGGAGTGGCGCGTACATAAGCATCTTGGATCATCATCTGCGCTTGCGCCAAACCTGACATGAACACTAAACCTAACACACTTAAAGAAAGTAACTTTTTCAATTGAATATCCTTAAAAAACCATAGCGGTACAATCAATTTAATCTAAAGCCAAGTTGAGCTCAAGGTTTGAAACACCCTGTTATAGAGATTTGCAGCGTTTCTCGCTCACTAACCAGTAGATTAATCCAGCTAACAACAACCAAGGAGCCCATTGGATCAGCACACCGATTGCACCAAAGATCAACATCAATGCCAAGGTAATCATTAAAACAGTAACACACCCTAGCAAGGTAAAGCCTGTTAACGCCATCGCCCCAATAACCAATAACAAACCTATTAACTCAAACATATGACCTCCATTAAACACCTTAATAAATCAATTGAGTTTGATATATCAAGAAACAGGCCAACTTTAAAAAACAACTAAACCAATGATAATTATAGAAAAGAATTCACCACCCAAACAACAAATAAAAAACATGGTCAAATTAACCAACAATAAAAGCCAATTTAACCACACTTCATTAGACATAAAAAAGCCAAGCACTTTGGCTTGGCTGGAAATATTGCTAGCTAACGTTTGCTTAACTAATTTACCTTACTAAGGACGCAGCGCTCGCTCTCCGCGGGCAATCCCACAAACACCGGAGCGCACCACTTCCACTATCTCGGTCGCTTCACCCAAGGCGGCAATAAAAGCATCTAATTTCTCCGTGGTGCCGCTAAGTTGCACCGTATAAAGGCTTTGAGTCACATCAACAATTTGGCCACGGAAGATATCGGCATTACGTTTTACTTCATCACGTTTACTGCCCGTCGCTTTAACTTTGACCAACATTAATTCACGTTCAATGTGGGCGCCATCTGTGAGCTCACACACCTTTAACACATCCACTAACTTATGCAGTTGTTTTAGGATTTGCTCAATTTTACGCTCATCAGCATGGGTTGTAATCGTCATACGCGATAAGGTTGGGTCGTCGGTCACCGCCACGGTTAACGATTCAATGTTGTAACCACGCTGCGAAAACAAACCTACAACTCTTGATAATGCGCCGGCTTCGTTTTCAATTAAGATAGACAGGATACTGCGCATTAGGTTCTCTCCGTTTTACTTAAAAACATATCTTGCATACTGCCGAATTTGATTTGCATCGGATATACATGCTCCTCGGGGTCAACCGCGATATCAAGGAACACCAAACGATCTTTCATCGCGAATGCTTTTTCAAGGGCTGGCTCTAGCTCCTCAGGCTTATCTACGCGAATACCAACATGGTGGTAAGCCTCTGCCAGTTTGACAAAATCAGGCACCGAGTCCATGTAAGAATGCGATTGACGCCCTTCATAGAACATTTTCTGCCATTGCTTAACCATGCCGAGTGAACGGTTATTCAACGAAATAATCTTCACCGGAATGTTGTATTGCATACAAGTTGATAGCTCTTGGATATTCATTTGAATTGAGCCATCACCGGTAATACAGGCCACTTCTTCATCAGGAAGCGCCACTTTACAGCCCATTGCAGCAGGAAAACCAAAGCCCATGGTGCCAAGACCACCTGAGTTGATCCACTGACGCGGCTTCTTAAACGGGTAATACAAGGCGCCAAACATCTGATGCTGCCCCACATCTGACGTGATAATGGCATCACCTTTAGTCACTTTATAAAGCGCTTCAATTACTTGTTGTGGCTTGATCACCGTATCCGATTTTTCATATACCAAACATTCACGGGCGCGCCATGTATCAATTAACTGCCACCAAGGAGACAAATCTTCTTGCTCCTTAAGGGCATCCATTTCACTCATCATTTCTTGCATTTGACGCAAAACCACGTCAACCGAGCCAACAATGGGAATATCCGCATTAATGATTTTAGAAATTGAGGTGGGGTCTATATCAATATGCATTATGGTGGCATTGGGACAGAACTTGTCTACTGCGTTGGTTACGCGATCATCAAATCGTGCCCCCACCGCAAAAATCAAATCTGAATTATGCATAGCCATATTAGCCTCGTAGGTACCATGCATACCAAGCATGCCCAATGACTGTTTATGGGTGCCCGGAAATGCACCTAAGCCCATTAAGGTAGTCGCTACGGGTAAATTACATTGCTCAGCTAACTGGATAACATCCTTTGATGCTTCGGCGTTAATCGCACCACCACCAACATATAAAACTGGACGTTTGGCTGCCATCAAGGCTTTCACCGCACGTTTTATTTGCCCTTTATGGCCACTTAACGTGGGGTTATAAGAGCGCATGTGTACCGATTCAGGATATTGATACGGGAATTTTAGCTTGGGATTTTGTACATCCTTTGGTAAGTCGACTACGACTGGACCAGGGCGACCGGTGGCAGCTAAATAGAAAGCTTTTTTGATGGCAATGGGAATATCTTCGGCTTTTTTACACAAGAAACTGTGCTTAACCACAGGTCTTGATACACCAATCATATCGGTTTCTTGGAAGGCATCATCACCGATAAAGCCAGTTGGCACTTGTCCCGATAATACAACCATCGGAATCGAATCCATGTAGGCAGTGGCGATACCGGTAATACAGTTAGTGGCTCCTGGGCCTGATGTCACTAACACACAGCCAACTTTGCCTGTCGCACGGGTATAACCATCAGCCATATGGACTGCGGCTTGCTCATGGCGCACGAGAAAATGCTCAATATCGCTGCATTGGAATAGCGCATCATAAATATCTAATACGGATCCACCTGGATACCCGAAAATATGCTTAACGCCCTCGTCCTGCAATGATCTGATCACCATTTCAGCACCCGACAACATTTCCATAAGCCCTCCCGTCTGAGTTTATGATTTCACTTAATAAATAGATTGAGGCCTTTGATAAGGATCAAATGGCAATAGTGCCCGCCAGTGTAATAATTTTTTCCTTTACACGTCTATGCTTTTTTAATAATTAGCTACAAAAAGTAACTAATTATCATCGGCTCGAAATTCCACCCATCTACCCACCTAACTCTGAAGTATGTATGTTCAAGTCGATAGGGAGCAAATTAGGGATGGCTAACTTAGGCGTTTACAGGTGATTGGAAAGACAAAAAACAAAGGGCCGTATAACGGCCCTGATAACACATAACTATTCATTCGCAATAACTCAGCTAAACACAACCGAAACCACTTATCTAATACAAAAAATCCATTGCAACGCAGAGCTCAGCTTTATTGCTATTGCTATTGCTCTGGCACTTCCGGCTCCGATAGCCAAATCGAATGGTTTGGGTCTAACTCTTCTGAAACTGAAATACTAACGCCCATATCACGAAGCTCTTCCAGTGTTAGATTGTCAGCTAACGTCATCACTTCGCCGTTTTCATTACTAAATTGCATAAAGCACCCCTATATAACTAAAGTATCACCCTTAAAGAATGGCACATACTGCCCATCTTGCCATCCTCAATACCTTGCTACTTATAACCTTTTAAGCTTTAGTGATAATTTTAATAACTAAGCCCAAGAAAGGAGCCTTATAATCCGCACTCAATTAGCCAAAGTTTAGTTAAAGATTAGCCACGTAGAGCGATATCCCAAGCTAAAGAAGCCGATTTATTGGCACTTTGCTCAGGCAATTGATCTAACACATTTTCAGGAAAAACCGTTGCGCACCATAACGAATCTACTAATTGCTGAAAATCTTGCTCGCGGCCACCCTTTATCCAAAGGGCAAGCGCCTTAGCCACATCAGGAAAGCGCACCTTACCCGCGCTTTCACTCGGTAACCAAGCCGCCACTTCCGCTTGCTCTAATCCATTCATTTTAGTCGCTAGCCCCATCATTTCTAAGGTCGCTACGTTCGACTGTTGCTCAAATTGGCCACGCAATGGCTTTAATAACATTTTTTTCCCAAGCTGCATCGCTTCCGACGGCAGCTCAAAGCCACCATTAGCAATCACGCCCGCACAATCATGTAAATCACGCTGAAACTTATCGCGACTCAATCGACAAATAGTGACATTTTCAACTTGTTGATCTTCTGCATCGGGGTGGTAGCAGTAAAATTGATGGGTAGAAAAACGTCTCAATAAATCAACTACCTGAGGGAGTGATTCAAAAGGAAGATAGACTAATATTTTATTATCTATTTGCTGATCACTTGAAAGAATATCCACAATCGGCGGCAAAATAGGGCTGCCAAAGTGATACCAATGCACGCCTATTGCATGCTGTGTAGGTGCAAAATACTTCATCAACAGCGCATTAGCCATATTGAAGTCCACCTTGGGCACAGGATAACGAAACGCATTTTGGTGAGATAAGCCAATTGTCGCCACCCCCTTACGCTTAGCAGCCCAAGCCGATACAGGCTCAAAATCATTGATCACTAAATCATAGTCTTGAACGTTAAGCTGGCGAATATCACGAAAAAACTGACGCGGCTGGCTTTGCAATAGGGTTTTAACTGGATTTATTTTGCCATTGGCAGAATTAAAAGTAAGCCCAGAACAAGCTTGATATTGACCAAAGGGGGCCATATCAAAGTAACCTTGGGGATCTCGCCCAGTAAAGAGATAGTCTACCTCTAAGCCAACGTCACTCAAGGCTTTTGACATTTTTCGTGCCCGAGTGATATGCCCATTTCCCGTGCCCTGCACGCCATAAAGAATTCGCATTAAAATGCTCCAGTAAGCCAAAAAGTTAAATAGGCAAATCCAACACCCAAGCCTGCCCCGACCAAAATATCACTCACAAAATGAACCCCCAGTAACACACGTGAAATGGCTACACCACTGGCCCAAATAAATACATAAGCAAACAACAAGGGGTAAAACCAAGCCAACTGGGTTGCCATTAAAAAAGCGGCCGCACTGTGGCCAGAAGGCAAACTGTATTGGTCTGAGGGTTTTATAAAACAAGGTAAATTAGTCGGTCTGTTTCGCTTAAATAAACGCTTTAACAACATGTATATAGGCAGCCAAAGCGTAAAACTAAATAAGCAAGTGCCGAAAAAAACGGCTCCCGAATCAGGCTCAAAACATAACAGCAGTAAACCAACTAAAAAATACAAATGACCATCACCGGTACGCGAAATACCCTTGCAAAAAAATGCTACTTGACGGTTAAATCGATGCGCTAAGCAATAGTTTGAAAGCGCATAATCAATTGCTGCAATGCCTTGTAATTTCATCCACAGCTCACATTTCTATCAATTTACTCAATAGTAGAAACAGGCTATGACAGTAAAGTGACGAAACGAGGGCATATTGATGACACAGTGCCAGCAAACTCAAATTCAGTGCTAAAAGGCAATGAAGGGCACACCAAGCCAAGTTAATTCACTTGGCCTTGGCTTGAGCAACAGGAAAAAAGTTGAATAGAATTATGCCATTAAAAGGCTTATTTAACGGCCACTGCTCGCAGTGCAAAATTTGCTACAAACTCGCCCAATGCCAAAAACTCTTTAGCGTTTGCATCTTTGCCGGAAGGAATACCAAAATATCGGGGCATGGTAAAAGGATGAACCATTAAACTTAGGAGTACCACCTGTAGTTTTGCCAAATCTATCGTTGGGTCAATTTGACCGCGTCGCTGCAAATCAGCCAACATACGTTGAAAACGAGGTAATATACCTTCGCTTAGAAAGGTCTTCAGGTAGCTTTGTCCTACCTCAGATTCATTTTGCATGATCCGCATCAATAACGGTGGAAACTCAGGAAACCGCGCCATTGTTTTATAGAATGCCATGATCACATAGGCCAAATTGTTTTTCTCCGGCTGGGCTAAACGCCGACTTAAATCATCGTCAAATGGCTTTAACGTTTCCGATAACATAGTCAAGTACAGGTTCTCTTTATTACCGAAATAGTAATGGATCATGGCTAAGTTTGTACCCGCATGCTCAGCGATCGCGCGAGTAGTGACTTTGCGATACTCTTCATTAACAAAGCAATGACGAGCGCTTTGCAATAACATATCACGGGTGTCAGAAGCCCCTTCTGGTCGACCCGGTTTACGTTTAGCCACATACTGTTCCTTAAGTGCTGCCATTTCCTACCATCTCCTATCAAGTGATGAGCCTTGCATTAAAAATAGAACAAAAATCACATTAATGTGAGATTATCAAATGAACATCACACCTTACTATAGGTAATAACACCTACGTCGATACTTGACTCAGTAACCAAAAAAACGTATCTATCCATGACTAACTTGTTGTTACGCTGCGCTTGGTAAACCAAAGCAGGTAAAGTTTGAGCTGCTTTTGACTCACTTTGGCTTAGCAACATAGACCACAGACACGCATAGAACAGATTATAATAAAGCCAACAACAGCCTTTGACTTCGCTGTGGCAACTTACGAGGGAAGATTCATGACAGATCAAGTGATCATTTTCGACACCACGTTACGTGACGGAGAGCAAGCGCTCGCAGCCAGCCTAACGGTAAAAGAGAAACTGCAAATCGCACTCGCGTTGCAGCGACTTGGTGTTGATGTTATGGAGCTGGGATTTCCTATTTCATCACCCGGTGATTTTAAATCGGTGCAAACCATTGCCGGCCAACTCACTACCAGTATTCCTTGTGCCCTTGCCAGAGCCTTGACTAAAGACATCGACGCGGCCGGTGAAGCGCTGCGCGTTGCCGAGCGTTTTCGTATTCATACCTTTATTTCAACGTCCACCATACACGTGGAAAGCAAATTGCGCCGTGGCTTCGATGATGTATTAGAAATGGCGGTGAAAGCCGTTAAGCATGCCAAAAAATATACCCCTGATGTTGAGTTTTCTTGTGAAGACGCAGGTCGCACCCCGATTGATAACCTATGTCGTATGGTTGAAGCCGCCATCAAAGCCGGTGCCACCACAGTTAATATCCCAGACACGGTAGGCTACACGGTGCCAAGTGAATTTGGCGGTATTATTCAAACCTTATTTAACCGTGTTCCTAACATTGATCAGGCCGTTATTTCGGTTCATTGTCACGACGATCTTGGTTTATCAGTAGCCAACTCGATTGCTGCGGTTCAACATGGCGCAAGACAGATTGAATGTACCATCAATGGTATAGGTGAACGTGCGGGTAACTGTTCTTTAGAAGAAATCGCCATGATCTTAAACACACGTCAAGATCAACTTGGCCTTCACACCAACATTAAGCCGGTAGAAATTCACCGTACCAGCCAGTTGGTGAGCCAATTATGTAACATGCCAATCCAGCCGAACAAAGCCATCGTGGGGGATAACGCCTTCTCTCACTCGTCGGGCATTCACCAAGATGGTGTACTTAAGTCGAAAAATACTTATGAAATCATCACCCCCGAGAGCATCGGTCTAACCCAAAACAATCTAAACCTGACCTCTCGCTCGGGCCGCCACGTGATTAAGCACCGCATGGAGCAGCTAGGTTACACTGACACAGATTATAAGCTTGACGACCTTTATGAAGACTTTTTGAAACTCGCCGATAAAAAAGGCCAAGTATTTGATTATGACTTAGAAGCCCTGGTGTTCTTCAACAATATTCACGAAGAGCCGGAGCATTACCACCTTGATTACCTAAGCGTACAATCGGGCTCTGGGGTACTGGCAACCGCAACCGTAAAACTGGGCATGGGCGAAAACGGCCATATGGTTGAAGCTGCAACAGGCAATGGCCCCATTGATGCGGTTTACCAATGTCTAAACCGCATTGCGGGTTATGATATTAGTATCGATGACTATAAGATTTCATCTAAAGGTCAAGGTAAAGACGCCTTAGGCCAAGTGGATATCGTTGCTCGTTATCAAGGCCGTAAGTTCCACGGCATTGGTCTTGCCACCGATATTATTGAATCATCCGCATTAGCCATGGTTCACGTACTCAACCATATTTACCGCGCTCAAGCTGTCGAAGAGAAAAAGCAAGCGAAATTGGAAGTAAACGACCAAGTGTAAAGGCAGCAAACACAAATTGTATAAGGGGCATAGCTGCCCCTTTTTTGTTCGCTACAGACAAGGGCTTATTTGAGTTCCGTTAACTCAACCGCCAACACATATTTATCACCTTGAGCTGAAATACGAATGATATTCGCCTTACCACTTAGTGGCGGCGCGGTAGCCGTACCTTGGCCAAGATGAACCTCGATAGTGTCACCCACTTGATAAATAGCATCAACGACTTCAATCGACATACCAGTGGCGCTTAAATCCAAACAAACCCCTTGCCGAGTTTGACCATTAAAACTAATTTGCAAGGGTGACTCGATTGCCATACGACGAAACGCGCGGCGGTCATTAATGGGCGTGATCACATTAGCTCCTTAAAAATGCGCTCTTTTATCTATTAATAATAAAAGTGAATCACCACGCCACTAGGGTCAAGAAATATCTAAAACAATACCTGAAGTTTGCGAGAAGGATAAAAAAAGAGGGAGGTAGACAGGGTGACTGCATGCGTGTGCAAAAAACAATCAACCAAGTGGACAAAGTGACATTTTCTTATACGAAACGCCGTAAAATCATCCATGATGGCTTAACTGCCGCATCCTTGCGGCAGATATTCGTATAAGAAAACGCCACCAATCGCTTAAACAACATTCATGTGCTTGCCCTGGGAGGTAAAGCCCCAAATTTTGGGGCTAGCATGAATCTAGCGGTTATAGGTTTTCTTCCGCAAAAGAAGCTAAGCGGCTTCTTACCACACCATTTAGGTAGATATTGGCACTGCCCTCAAAGTGCTTAAACCGTTCAACGATATAGGTTAAACCCGACGTCACTGGGGTGAGATAATTACTGTCAATTTGCGCTAAGTTGCCAGAGCAAACAAGCTTAGTGCCCTCGCCGCAACGCGTGATAATGGTTTTTAATTGCGAGGCAGTTAAATTCTGGCATTCATCCAATAATACAAATGAATTTTGAATGCTGCGCCCGCGCATAAAGTTAACCGATTTAAACTGAATATTGGCCTGCTCCATAATGTAATCAAGTGAGCCATTGGGGCACTCATCATTTTTATGTAGCACCTCCAAGGTATCGGTGACCGCAGCGAGCCAAGGCATCATTTTCTCTTCTTCGGTACCGGGCAAAAAGCCAATATTTTCGGCAATATCTGGGGTGTTTCGGGTGACGATCACCTTGTCATAAATGCCCTTTTCAATCACTAATTCAAGGGCCGCCGCCATCGCCAGTAAGGTTTTACCGCAACCTGCTGGGCCGGTTAAAATCACTAAATCGATATTAGGATCAAGCAGTGCATTTAGCGCCATGCCCTGATATACATTTTTGGGATGAATACCCCAAGCGTGGCGCGATAACAGCCTGTCTCGACCTAAATCCAGCAGTTTCACTTTTCCTTCTTCATGGCCAACCACTTTCGCCGCAAACAGTTTAGTTTCATCAATCAGGTATTCGTTAATATAGGTATTGTCTAGCACACCTTCCGCTAATTCATGCCAAGTATCACGACCATCCGTGGTGGTGTCGCAATTTTCAACTTGATCCCAAAAGCTGCCGTTAAGCTGCCTAAAACCTTTGGCCAGTAAATTGATGTCGTCAATTAATTGGTCGGTGCGATAGTCCTCCACCAATTTTAAGCCTGCACCTTTGGCCTTTAAGCGCATATTAATGTCTTTGGTCACCAGTACTACCGCCGCTGGCGCCTTGCTTTGCTGTAAGCTCAAGGCCACATTGATGATACGATTATCTGGCTCATCTTCGGTAAACACCTCAAGCTTGGTGGCCATATTGTGATCAGCAAAAATGCTAATACGGCCCGTTTCCGTATCTTCTAATTTTGACAGCGCCACCCCTTCAACGATCTCCTCGGGCGTCGCATCTTTAAAAATGTCTTCTAAAGCGCGGATCGCCACTCTAGCATCACGGCTAACATCCTTTTGTCTGTCTTTTATGCGGTCTAATTCCTCCAAAACTGTCATGGGAATAATTACGTTGTGCTCTTGAAAGGAATAAATTGCGAGGGGCTCATGTAGTAATACATTAGTATCTAGAATGAAGTATTTACATTGATCTCGATTGGCCATAGGCACTCTCCTTACGCTCCAATAAACGGCGCTGAACTAAACCCAATGGCAGCTCAATCGCACGGAGCCTTATTGTCAGCTTAGTTGATGAATCCCTACTCTAGCTAAAGATTGATGTCATTTTTATGACTGGTCAGGCAAATTAACCAAGATTGCCAAGTTGAGCTTGTTTTTCCGCTAACTGTAAATCCAACATTTTCATTTATCCCATATTAGGTAGAATAACGGCAAAAGTACGAGGACAGACACAATGCGCATTCGAATTATTCCAGTTACCCCATTCCAACAAAACTGTACCTTATTGATTTGTGAAGCAAGCAATAAAGCCGCCGTCGTGGATCCCGGTGGCGATGTCGACCAAATCTTGCAAGCCATCAAAGAAGAGCAAGTGGAAGTTGAAAAAATCTTTATCACTCATGCGCACTTAGACCACGCAGCAGGCACGCATAACCTAGCAACACAACTCAACGTCCCCATAGAAGGGCCACATAAAGACGACATTTTCTGGCTTGATGGGTTTGCCATGCAAAGCCAAATGTTTGGTTTTGGTCCAGTGACTAAGTTCACCCCAGATCGTTGGTTAGAGCAAGACGACACAGTCACCTTTGGTAACGTCGAGCTTCAAGTGCTGCACTGCCCCGGCCACACCCCAGGCCATGTGGTGTTTGTTGATCATAACAGCAACCAAGCGCTGGTTGGTGATGTGCTCTTTAGAGGCTCGATTGGCCGCACCGACTTTCCCATGGGCAATCACGATCAACTGATCACCGCCATCAAAACCAAGCTATGGGCGCTTCCCGATGATATGGAATTCGTCAGCGGCCACGGACCTAAATCCACCATAGGCAAAGAAAAGAAAACCAATCCGTTTATTTTCTGATGTGATGAAGAGGAGGTCTGTAATTAGTGCCTCCTCATTATTTAAAGCCATGACACAAACCTTGGTAATATGGGGCTAAGTCCCTTCCGGACTCTCATGTGCAAAAATTCTAGCTAGAATTGACCCAAATCATGACTAAGGTAAACCCCTATTGCGAATAAATCGCGTTTGTGAGATTTTGCCGTTATTGCAATTTTGGGGATAACAGCATGAGTAACAACGTTCACGTCCACGATATTTTAAACCTGATGGAAGCTTCTCAAGCCACTTACACTAACGAGACCTTAGCTTCGGCTTTGCAACAAGCGTTTGGCGAAGATGCTAAGTATCGCAGCTGTAAGGTGCAAGGCATGAGTGCCCAAGAAGCCATTGAGTTTTTAAAGCACAAAGGCAAGTTTGAAGGCACTGACAGCGCCTTTAAAAAAGCGCCAGGCCACTGCTGCTCACATCATTAATCCATGCCCAGTTTAGCTTTGCGACAGCCCTTGCGGCTGTCGTATTTATTTCACTCCCTAACCATACCAATAGCTAAACACCGCCGACACTCCCGAAACACTGCACAGGGTTAACGACATATAGCGAATTTGCTGCTTTGACAACAAATGATTAGTTCTTCTCGCTAAGTAGTAGCCGACAATACAAGCTGGGATCAGCGGCAACGTGAGTTCAAAGTGATGCCAGCTTAAATAGCCTGTTCCACCCTGTACTAATAACGACAAAATCGAGCTGACCACAAAAAAGGCCGAAAGATTGGCCCGAATGCTATTTGCCTCGGCGTGTTGTAATAACAAGGCCATGGGCGGTCCGCCGATCCCTGCACTGGTGCCAAACAAACCGGAGAAAAATCCCGCTATAGCTAAACGATTAGGCGTGGGTTGTATTCTAACCGGCAATAAGCTTATCAGCACAGCGGCAATAACCGACAAACCTATGAGTAAGGTAAGCTGGGCGCTATTGACCCAAAGTAGCACGGCACCGCCTGCCAAGGAGCCCGGCACCCGTCCCACCAGCGCGTAGAGCAAGCCCTGTAGGGAAAAGTTTTGCCTATACTGCCAAGCATTAAACAGCGACAGAATCAGGCCAATGATGGTGATAGGCGCAGGCACATAATCAATAGAGATAAAAATCAAGATTGGCGCAGTAGCAATAGCCAAACCAAAGCCGGTGGCGGATTGAATAAAAGAGCCCATGATGATCACGGCCATGGCCAACCCTATCTCGGGCGAAAACAGACTTTCCATTACGCTTACCTTGAATATTTCACTTCAGATTGGTTCAAGCAGAGCACCAATGCAATCATATCAATGAGTAGCAAAACTTTGTTTTCAGGGATGAAAAAATAGAGCGTATAAGGACATATTCAACGCAATTGTGCGCAGCATTGATACGGTATTGCTCATCCAAAGTTTCGCTTAAACAAAAAACCCCAAGCAGCACACGCTACTCGGGGCGACAACCTTTAACATCAAGCTGAAAAACCACAGCTTGACTGAGATAAGGCTTTTTAACTTATGCTAATGGACGCATATGTGGGAACAATAGCACGTCTTTAATCGACGGGCTGTCGGTGAAGATCATCACTAAACGATCGATACCGATACCTTGACCTGCGGTCGGCGGTAAGCCGTATTCCAACGCGGTGATGTAGTCTTCATCATAATGCATGGCTTCATCATCACCGGCGTCTTTTTCTTCCACTTGCTTGCGGAAACGCTCGGCTTGGTCTTGCGCATCGTTAAGCTCAGAGAAACCATTCGCCAATTCACGGCCACCAATGAAGAACTCAAAGCGATCGGTAATGAAATCATTTTCATCGTTACGACGCGCCAATGGCGAAACTTCCCATGGGTATTCGGTGATAAAGGTTGGCTGGATCAACAGATGCTCAGCGGTTTCTTCAAAGATCTCACACAATACGCGACCCGGACCCCATACATCTGGGTTTTCAGGGAACTTAACGCCCACTTGTTTTGCGTACGCTTTTAGCTGCTCAAAGTGACCTTGTGGGTCACGGATCACCGCTTCATCAAACTCAGGGTTGTGCTGAATAACCGCATCAGCCATTGAGATGCGCGCAAAAGGTTGGCCAAATTCATAAACCACTTCTTCTACCACATTGCCTTCGGCATCTTTTTTGGTGTTAACAACCGATGTAGTGCCTAGGATATCTTGCGCTAGGGTGCGCAGCATATCTTCGGTTAGGTTCATCAGATCTTTGTAATCAGCATAGGCCTGGTAGAATTCAATCATAGTGAATTCAGGGTTGTGGCGCACACTTAGACCTTCGTTACGAAAGTTTCGGTTGATTTCAAACACACGCTCAAAACCGCCCACCACCAAACGCTTTAGGTATAGCTCAGGTGCGATACGTAGATACATATCGATATCTAGGGCATTGTGATGAGTCACAAATGGACGCGCGCTCGCGCCACCTGGGATCACCTGTAGCATAGGTGTTTCCACTTCCATGAAATCACGATCAGTTAGGAAGCGGCGGATACCTTCAACCACTTTTGAGCGGATCTTAAAGGTATCGCGGGTTTCTTGGCTCATCATTAAATCGATGTAGCGCTGACGGTACTTAGTTTCTTGGTCCGCTAAGCCATGGAATTTCTCAGGCAGTGGACGCAGTGATTTGGTTAGCAATTGATATTGCGCCATATCAACGTACAAGTCACCTTTACCAGATTTATGCAATGGGCCTTTTACGCCAATGATGTCACCGATATCCAGTTGACCGTACTTAGCTTTTAGCTCTTGTTGCACGCCTTTGTCAGCGTAAGCTTGAATGCGACCTTTCATGTCTTGCAGCACAAGGAAAGGGCCACGTTTAGCCATAATTCGGCCAGCAATCGCCACTTCGTGACCTGCTTCGGCTAACTCTTCTTTACTTAGCTCACCGTATTTAGCTTGTAAATCAGCCGTGTAATGTTCACGGTTAAAGTTGTTTGGGTGGCCGTTAGCTGGGCAGTTCTCGCGGATTTGATCTAATTTGCCACGTCGCTCTGCAATCAGTTTATTTTCGTCTTGTAGTTGTTCAGTCATGTCTACTTCTCAAAGTTATGTTAGAGGCCAGATTTCAAGCTAGCTTCAATGAATTTGTCTAAGTCGCCATCCAATACGGCTTGGGTATTGCGATTTTCGATGCCTGTGCGTAAGTCTTTAATACGCGAATCGTCTAATACGTAAGAGCGAATTTGGCTGCCCCAACCGATATCTGATTTGTTATCTTCGTTGGCTTGCTTTTCCGAATTTTGCTTTTGCAGCTCATGTTCATACAACTTAGCTTTAAGTTGCTTCATCGCTTGATCTTTGTTCTTGTGTTGCGAACGGTCATTTTGACACTGCACCACAATATTGGTTGGCACGTGAGTAATACGCACCGCAGATTCCGTGGTGTTAACGTGCTGACCACCCGCTCCCGATGCTCGATACACATCGATACGTAGATCCGCAGGGTTAATATCCACCGCGATATTGTCATCAATTTCAGGGTAGATAAACGCCGAAGCAAACGAGGTATGGCGGCGGCCGCCCGAGTCAAATGGCGACTTACGCACTAAACGATGCACCCCAGTTTCGGTACGTAACCAACCGTAGGCATATTCACCTTCAAAACGTATGGTGGCACTTTTAATACCCGCCACATCACCTTCTGACACTTCGATGAGTTCGGTTTTAAAGCCATGAGCCTCGCCCCAACGTAAATACATACGCAGTAGCATGCTCGCCCAATCTTGTGCTTCGGTACCGCCCGAACCAGCTTGTAAATCCAAGTAACAATCACTGGCGTCGTGATCGCCAGAAAACATACGGCGGAACTCAAGCACTTCAAGTTTAGCTTCTAAATCGGCAAGCTCTGCTTTGGCTTCATTGAAGGTTTCTTCATCATTTTCTTCAACGGCAAGCTCAACTAAACCGGCTACATCTTCAAGACCTGCTTCCATGGTATCTATGGTTTCAACCACAGCTTCTAAGCTGCTGCGCTCTTTACCTAGGTTTTGAGCTCGCTCAGGTTCATTCCAAACTTCTGGCGCTTCTAGCTCACGGGAGACTTCTTCAAGGCGTTCTTTCTTAGCCTCGTAGTCAAAGGTACCCCCTAAGAAGCTGGGTCCGCTCAGACAGCTCCTTAATTAAATTATTTACTGGATTTACTTCGAACATGCATTCACTCGAATTGGTTTGCAAAATAGGCGCAAAATTTTACCTGAAAGCCAATTCAATAGACAGTGGCTTAGCAGAAAATCAACGCCACAAAAGGGATCTTTTTTTGCTATCCAACGTAAACAGCTTTAGGTTTACAAAAAAACCACACTTACTGAAAGTAAATCAGCGCTTCCACGGTCTGGTTATATATTGAGGCAGTAAACGCATGCTCTGTTTAACCTCACTGGGATAACCATTAGCTAATAGGCTCATTATCAGCCAAGCGCAATTTTCACAATTAGGGTCCATTATGCCGAACAAAATTTACAGCAGCGAAATCACCCCCGAATCTGTCTATCTCAATCGCCGCCAGATTATTAAAGCATCGGGGTTAATTGCAGGCAGTGCACTCGTCCCTAGCACCGCCAACGCCGGCTTTTTTGGTTTATTTGAAGATGAGCCTATTGTCCCTGAACAGCCCGTTTATCAACCCAAGCCTTTGAGCATCAGTAAAAAAGTGCCAAACAACCTTAGTGAAGTGCTGACCCCAGAAAGTAAGGTCACTACCCATAATAACTTCTACGAATTTGGCACCAACAAGGGCGACCCAGCCCATTACGCTAAAGCCTTCAATCCCGAGCCTTGGACCATAGAAGTGGATGGTGAAGTGGCCAAGCCACAAACCTTTGACATGGACTCAATCCTTAAACAACATGCCATTGAGGAGCGCATTTACCGACTTCGCTGTGTTGAAGCCTGGTCCATGGTGATCCCTTGGCTTGGGTTTTCTCTCGCTAGTCTACTCAAACGTGTCGAGCCCACATCCAAAGCCAAATATGTGGCTTTTCAAACCTTATATGATCCAGAGCGTATGCCTGGGCAAGCCTCGCGAGGTTTTGGCGGCGGTATTCCCTACCCTTATCGTGAAGGTCTCACCATAGCCGAAGCCATGCACCCGCTTACGCTGCTTTCAGTTGGCTTATATGGTAAAACACTGCCGGTTCAAAACGGTGCTCCCATTCGCTTAGTTGTCCCTTGGAAATACGGTTTTAAGAGCATCAAAAGCATCGTCAAAATAACCCTGACCGAACAGCAGCCGCCCACCACTTGGCAAGTCTTGGGCCCAAATGAATATGGTTTTTATGCCAATGTGAACCCCAATGTAGACCATCCTCGCTGGAGTCAAGCCACTGAACGCCGTATCGCCGATGGCTTTCGTGCAGAGCGGATCAATACCTTAATGTTTAATGGCTATGGCGATGAAGTTGCTCATCTGTATAAAGGGATGGACTTGAGTAAGTTTTACTAACAAATGGCCAAAATACAGCATGTTAAGACAAAGGAAAAAGTGGTTATGCTAAGAGCCTTACTAGCAAAGCATCTTGTAGTGATAAAAATATTACTGCATTCACTGGCTCTATTGCCCCTCGTCTGGCTGGCTTGGCAAACCTACCAGCAGCAATTGGGCGGCGATCCGGTGCAATACTTAACCCACTTTACCGGTAAAGGCGGGCTTAATTTACTCCTGATCACTCTGTGCGTTAGCCCTATTGCCAAAACCCTACGCTGGGGATTTTTGCTGCAAACTCGGCGTCTGTTAGGGCTATGGGCTTTAGCTTATGCCCTTGTTCACGTCAGTATTTTTTGGTGGTTAGATTTAGCAGGTAGATTCGATTTGCTGCTTAGCGAAATAGTCAAACGCCCCTATATCAGCTTAGGGGCACTGGCCTTGGTTATTCTGATTGCACTGGGCGTCACTTCCTTCAATCATGTCAGGCGAAAAATGGGCCGTCACTGGCAACGTTTACATAACTGGGTGTATCTGGTTGCCATACTTGTGCCCATTCACTATTACTGGTCGGTAAAATCAGGCCTTGTCGAACCGACTCTTTACCTGATATTGGCCGGCTTTTTGTTACTATTACGCCATAACAAATTACCCATTAGCATCAGTCAATTTTCCAAACGAGAGCAAATCTAAACAAATGTTTCTAAGCTAAGGTTTCTAACCACAGGTTGCTAACCGCAGGTTTCTAACCAAACGTTTCCGCTAACTGGGTCAGCTTGTTGGCACTGGCGTTTAACTCGGTCAAGTTTTGCGCCACTTTATTTGCCAGTTGCACATTGTCATTGGCACCATCATTAAGGTTATTAATATTGCGATTAACTTCTTCAATGGTGGCACTTTGCTGCTCACTTGCGGCTGAAATCTGAATAGCTAAATCCGATAACATATTCATTTGCTCATCGATTTCTTGCACCATTTTCATATTGGATTTACTGGTTTCTAGGGTTTGTTGAGCCGCTTGTGCACCCAAAGCCATTTTCTGTTGCCACTGATGCAACATGGTTTGCATTTCTTGAATTGAGGTACCTATTTGGCCCGTGACATTATGAGTTCGGGTACTTAAATTTCTCACTTCATCTGCGACAACTGCAAAACCCCGTCCCTGCTCGCCCGCTCTTGCGGCTTCGATGGAAGCATTTAATGCGAGCAAGTTGGTTTGATCGGCAATTCCTAAGATCTCATTCATCAGCTCGCTGATCTTATCGGCTTCTGCCACCAATACCGGCGCTGAATCAGAAGACTCGGCCATCTGCTGCGCGAGTTCACTGATGGTTTTATTTGTTTCATCTACTTGAATTAAGGTGGCGCTGCAATGTTGAGTCACGGTATGAATTTTTTCAGCACTGGTCACTGTGCTTTGGGTTATTTCGGCCGTGGCCGTCGACATCTGATTCATCGCTGCCGCCACTTGCTGCAGCTCAAATGATTGTTGCTCCACCGATTTTGCACTTTGCTGCGCAGTACTGTCCAAAGCGTCCGCCACAGCCTGAACGTGCTTAGCGGAATCACACGTCCGTCCGAGTATGGTTCTTACCTTCGCATTTAATAAACCAAGACTAAAGGACAGCACCGACACAGGCCCATAACCACAAAAAACAAACCGCGAAACGCTATCATTACTTTGCTTTAATTGGGCAATAAAACGCGGTGTATCTATCAACTCGGGCTTGAGCAAAAAGCCACCTACAAGTAAGAGCAGCAGGTTCGCGCTCATCAGCGCAGCGCCAGTTAAACTCAGTGGCAGCAATAATAACCCTAATATTATTAGCCCCACCAATGACCACTTAAGCGCCGCATGTTCGGATAAATGCCAAGGTAGGCTTTTTCCCTCGTTGAGCCTTTTGTACAGCTTATCCGCGGCCACTTTATCTTTATCTGTGGGTAAAACACGCACAGACTGATAACCCGTTACTTTGCCCTTCTCAACTATGGGGGTAACATAAGCATCAACCCAATAATAGCCGCCATCTTTACAGCGGTTTTTAACCATACCGCGCCAATGTTTACCCGCCTTTAGGTTACCCCATAAATCGGCAAACGCGGCTGACGGCATATCGGGGTGCCTGACAATATTATGGTTTTTTGATTAAGTTCTTGCGCTGAAAAACCCGCAACATCACAAAAGATCGGGTTAGCATAAGTGATAACGCCACGAAGATCTGTGGTTGAAACTAGCTGTTCGTTTGCACTGTAAGTTACCTCCTTGGCACTCTGGCCATTTAACTTTGTCATCACCTTTCTCGCTCTTGTTACTAAGATATCTTTAGCATAGACCGAAAAATGCAATTCGATGAAATAAACAAATTCACTTAATACAATGATCTAGCTCGGCTTAAAGTCGAACTCATTTTCCACAAAAAAGCCCAGCAAAAGCTGGGCATAAATAAAAGTTATTATCTTAACAGTGAAAAGCTATCAAGATGCTTTGCGTTTTGCTCTTTCTCGTTTACTGAAGATCTTTTCAACAATCACGAAGAACAAAGGCACAAAGAAAATACCTAAGAAGGTCGAGCTCATCATACCGCCTAGTACCGCGGTACCGATGGCGTTTTGGCTACCAGAGCCAACACCGGTACTGATAGCCAGCGGCACAACACCAAGACCGAAGGCTAACGACGTCATAAGGATAGGTCTGAGACGGACTCTTACCGCATGCAATGTCGCTTCAATCAAATCAGCGCCTTTTTCATAGAATTCTTTAGCAAATTCTACAATCAAGATGGCGTTCTTCGTGGCCAAACCAACGGTCGTTAATAGACCCACTTGGAAGAATACGTCATTAGGCAAGCCTCTACCGTGCATCGCAAACAGCGCCCCGATAATACCTAAAGGCACAACCAACACAACCGAGAATGGCACCGACCAACTCTCATACAAGGCTGCCAATACCAAGAAAACGACTAGAATTGACAGTGCATATAAGAATGGAGCTTGGTTGCCAGAAAGGCGCTCTTCATAAGATAAGCCATTCCATTCAATACCAAAGCCTGGCGGTAACTGCTGCGCCATTTCTTCAAGTATGACCATGGCATCACCCGTACTGTAGCCTGGCGCCGTGCCACCTTGAATGTTCATCGCAGGTAAACCGTTAAAGCGCTCAAGGCGAGGTGAGCCGAAGTCCCACTGACCAGTGGCAAACGCAGAAAACGGTACCATTTCGTTATTAGCATTGCGTACATACCAAGAATCTAAATCCTCAGGTTGCATACGATACTGAGCTTCACCTTGCATATAAACTTTTTTCACGCGACCGCGATCAATAAAGTCATTAACATAAGCGCCGCCCCAAGCCGTGCCTAATACACTGTTTACATCATTGATATTGATGCTCAATGCGCGAAGCTTAGCGTGATCAACATGGATCTCATACATAGGAGCATCTTCTTGACCATTGGGGCGCACGCCCACTAGGTTAGGGTTTTGCATCGCCATGCCCAGTAATTGGTTACGCGCCGCTAACAAGGCATCATGACCTTGACCGTTTTTATCTTGCAGATAAAAATCGAAACCATTGGCCGTGCCTAGTTCAATTACTGCAGGAGGAACAAACGCAAACACAAATGCTTCTTTGATTTGAGCAAAGCTTGCCATAGCGCGTCCCGCTACAGACTCAACATCTAGCCCCGGCGCTTCACGCTCAGACCAATCTTTTAAGTTTACAAATGACAAGCCCATGTTTTGACCACTACCGGCAAAACTAAAACCCGCAACACTAAATACCGACTCAACACTGGCCGCTTCGTCTTCAAGAAATACCTTGTCGATTTTTCTTAGCACATCGATGGTACTTTCTTGAGTCGAGTTAGTCGGCAAAATCACTTGGGTAAACAATACCCCTTGGTCTTCGTCGGGTAAAAATGCGGTTGGCATACGCAAAAACATCCATGCCACCACACCGACAAACGCGAGATATAGCAGCATCACTCGCAATGAGCGTTTGAGGATGCCAGCAACTGTTGACTCATAACGTGCCGTTAACTTATCAAAACTGCGGTTAAACCAACCAAAAAAGCCGGTTTGGATATGACCGTGGCCTTTCGGAATTTGCTTGAGCATAGTGGCACACAGCGCAGGCGTTAAAACCATGGCAACAAATACCGACAAGGCCATTGCAGAAACAATCGTAATTGAGAACTGACGATATATAACCCCCGTAGAGCCTGTCATAAAGGCCATAGGGACAAATACCGCCGATAGGGTTAAACCTATCCCCACCAAGGCACCGGTGATTTGATCCATGGATTTGCGCGTCGCTTCCAAAGGCGGTAAGCCTTCTTCTTGCATAACCCGCTCCACGTTTTCCACCACCACGATGGCATCATCAACCAACAGACCAATTGCCAATACCATAGCAAACATGGTCAAGGTGTTAATTGAAAAGCCCGTTGCCGACAAGATAGCAAAGGTCCCCAGCAACACCACAGGCACTGCGATGGTTGGGATCAAGGTTGCTCTGAAATTTTGTAAGAACAAGTACATGATGATAAACACCAGTACCACAGCTTCAATGAGGGTATGTACCACCCCTTCAATGGATTTCTCCACGAAAGGCGTTGTGTCATAAGGGTATTTTACTTCTAAGCCTTGTGGGAAGAATGGCTTCATTTCTTCTAACTTGGCTTTTACCAACTCGGCAGTATCGAGGGCGTTAGCACCGGTGGCTAACTTTACCGCCAAACCAGAGGCAGGCTTACCATTATAGTAAGACTCTACAGCGTAGCTTTCAGCGCCTAGCTCAACACGAGCCACATCGCGTAAGAACACCTTAGCGCCAGATGAGTCCGCTTTAACGATGATTTGCTCAAATTGCTCCACGGTTTGCAAACGACTTTGCGCTGATACGGTGGCATTGAGCTCTTGTCCCGGCAAAGATGGAGAGCCGCCCAGTTGACCCGCTGACACCTGAGCATTTTGCTCTCGAATTGAGGCCATAATATCTAAGCTGGTCAGGTTGTATTGGGTTAGCTTAAGGGGATCTAGCCATATACGCATCGCATACTGAGCACCAAACAACTGCAACTCACCAACACCAGCAACACGGCTCAATGGGTCTTGGATATTCGAGGCAACATAGTCTGATACATCGTTCTTATCCATCGAGCCATCGGCTGACACAAACGCAGCAACCATTAAAAAGCCCGAGCTGGATTTATTAACATCAACCCCTTGGCTTTGTACCTCTTGAGGTAGTAACGGCATTGCCAAAGAAAGCTTATTTTGCACTTGTACTTGGGCTATATCGGCATCGGCCTCGGCGTTAAAGGTCAAGGTTATTTGCGCGTTACCAAAACTATCACTGGTAGACGAGATGTAACGTAAATGGTCTAACCCCGTCATACGTTGTTCGATAACTTGGGTAACCGTGTCCTCCATGGTTTTTGCCGAAGACCCCGGATAAAACGCACTGATGACAATAGTCGGAGGCGCAATACTAGGGTATTGAGATACAGGTAATCCCTTGATAGCCAAAATACCGGCTAACATAATTAAAATCGAGATCACCCAAGCAAAGATTGGGCGATCAATAAAAAATCGAGCCATGAGATTACCTTATTATTGAGCTACTGAATCAGAGATCAAAGTTGGATTAACCACTGCACCCGGACGAATTTTCTGTAGCCCTTCAACAATGAGTTTATCGCCAGCATTTAAGCCACTGGTGATACGCCATTCGTTGTTTATCGCCTCTGCTGTAGTAACAACGCGAGGCTCCACCTTATTATCAGCACCAACGACCATGGCAACCGCTTCGCCTTTCGAGTTACGAGTGATGGCTTTTTGTGGCACAAGAATCGCCTGCGGATCGCTGCCTGTATTTAAGAAAGCACGCACATACATACCCGGTAATAAAATGCCTTCCGGATTTGGAAACTCAGCACGTAATGTCACAGAGCCTGTATTCTCGTCAACGCTCACCTCGGCAAACTGCAAGGTTCCTGTATGATCATAGGTACTACCATCTTCTAACACTAAGGTAACACTGGCATTATCAGCCGCCTTTAACTGCCCCTCTTTAAGCTTGGCTTTTAAACGCAGCAATTGAGCACTCGATTGCACTATTTCCACATTAATAGGATCGAGTTGCTGGATCGTTGCTAAGGTTTGAGTTTGATTGGCTGTCACCAATGCACCTGCGGTCACATTGGATTTACCTATGCGACCCGAAATAGGCGCTTTAACCTTAGTGTATTCAAGGTTGATTTGAGCGGTATTAATGGCCGCTTTCGCAACCGTCACATCGGCTAAGGCTTCTTTATAATCTGCCTGCGCCTCATCAAAGTCTTGTTGGCTAATAGAGTTCTTTTTTACCAGCGCTTGGTAGCGCGCTGCTTTGGCTTTGGCTGATTCAAGTTTTGCATTAGCGCGTGTTAAATCTGCTTCAGCACTGACTAATTCAGCGTTATAAGTAGCAGAATCAATTTGATAGAGAGATTGCCCAGCTTCAACATTGGAGCCTTCTTGAAATGAACGCTCTATAATGATGCCACTTACTTGTGGTCTAACTTCCGCAACAAGGTAAGCACGGCTACGACCTGGCAGCTCAACACTGATATCTTGTTCAACCGCAACAATATCCACTATGCCAACTTCAACAGGGGGACGCTCCTGTGGTGTTTCCTGTGTGGCGCTACTCTTATCACAAGCGCTAAGCACCACAGTCAAACCGAGGGCTAATGCAACTTTCGCTATTTGCCACATAAATACTCCTAGCAATAAATAAAATCAAAAAGATAACTCATGAGAAAAGATTATATTCTTCATAAATTTCAATATCTACAGTGTAAAGCACTAAAAAATCAATATTAACTTTAGATTGAAAACTAACAAACTAATATCAAGTATTAATTAAGCTGATTGTTACGAATGAAAAAGAAAAAAGTTCAACCGGAGACCTCTAATCCAGCGACATTCCGATACAGAAGTGATAACCACCTACTGAAGTAGGTGGTTTAATGCTGAAATTAACAGACACTAAAAGTGACAAGGGTGGCCATTATTCGCTTAAACTCTTTTGCCAAAATAGAGCCCGCCCCATTTTTGGATCTAACTCATAACCAGCAAATCCAGCCTTACGATAGGCATTTTGCGCAACGGTATTTCCCTCTAATACCTCAAGCGTTACCTTACAACAGCCCTTTTCTCGTGCAATCTGCTCTAACTTGTCCAGCATGAGTTGACTGATGCCAAGCCCTCGAAATGCCGGGTTAACCGCAATATCGTGAATATTGATTAACGGCTTAGCCTTAAAGGTAGAAAAGCCATAAAACGCATTGGTTAGCCCTGCTGGCTCACCATCAACATAGCAAATTAAACTTAAGGCATGATCCAACTCAGCAAGGCGTGCAACTAAGTTAGCCGCTACATCCGCAGCTAACGGCTCGCCGCCTCCCATAGGATCAAGGGCATATGCATTAAGTAAAGCAACCAAATCTTGACCTTGTTGAGGATGTTGATAATCCACTACTTTTACATCTATTTTCATCACAAACCTTTAATTGTTAATTATAAGTGTATTTAATTCATTAGCCGTTGTTTCTGCTGCGTAAAGGAGGCAACTTAGGGTACCAAGCAGCAGGCAACAAGATTAAAGCGAGGCGTCGACAAGGATCCCAAAATGCGGATAGCAACAACAGTCCAGCCCCTATGAGTAAAGCGGTTGTCGCAAAACCACTACTGATCCCACCTTGGCTTGAAAGTAAGCTCGATAAAGCATAAATAACATAACCAAGCGCCGATACCATCAGCGCACGTCTATCTATGGCTAGCGACACCAAACCTATCAAGAGATAAACAGCGATAATGACCAGCGGCTGAGCGTTTTCACTCACCCCACTAAATGTCCCCATCAGAGCAAATACCGGATGCACCATTAAGGGCGCAGCCAGTAAGTGAAGCCAAAATGCCACATCAGCCCGACGCGTTTCTCGCAAAGGATCGGAAAAATCCCAACGCAAAGCGAAAGCAAAAACAGCTAAACCAGACAACAACAAAAGCAATAACCACATTTCGTGGGCTTCTGGAAAAAAACCGAGTATCAGGCTAAGCCCTAGCGCCACCAACGCAGCCGTGATGGCCGCAACAGTGATAGGCACAGCAAAGCGTCGCCAATGAAGCCATGCACAAGCCGCCGCAACAAAACAAGTTAAAGAAACATTGAGAGCCACATAAAGAGCCATCCGGTGCAGCGCCCCCGCTCCCAGCAGACTCAAATCATTGGGTAAACCAATAAACGGTAACCACTCAAAAGCCGCCCTAGCAGCGCCCCAAACAAAACAGAACATAAGTACAATGGCAGGTAAAGCCATACGACGCTGACGCACAAAAAATTCACTCAAGCCCCAAGCCAGTAACGCTACCAGTAAAGGTCCCAATCCAACAGCATAACTCGCGGCTATATAATGCGCTGATAGCAATAACAGGGCACAAGCAATAACCACAAAAATATCATTAAACCCAGTAATGAGTCGAAACTGCTCCTCATCCGCATGACTACTATATTGGCGCAGCGCAACATGTTCACGAAAAGCTCGCGCCGTCTCGGCGCTCAATATCCCTGCGTCAACCGCAGAATTCACATCATCGTCACTGTACAATGTCGTCTTCCTACAAAAATTTAATCACTATACAAGATTTAACCTGTCAGCTTGGGTTAGTTTTGCCCATTTTTGCCTATTCATCATTTTGACAGGCCCATGTTATAGTGCCATTAAGTAACTAAGAACGAGAGCTATCATGGCAAACATCCCTCACAACTACGCCCAATTTGAGCAGGGCTATCGCGACAAAGCCCTTAAACTTTTTCCTTGGATTTGTGGCCGCTGTGCACGCGAATTCACTTTTTCAAATTTACGCGAATTAACCGTACACCATATCGATCATGACCATAATAACAACCCCAATGATGGTTCAAACTGGGAATTATTATGTCTTTATTGTCACGACAATGAACACGCGAAATATACCGAAGCTCGTGAATATGGCTCAACGGTAGAAGCCGGTGCCGATTTAAAACAAGATTTAGCAACCAATAATCCATTTGCTAATTTACGTGAAATGATGAATAAAAAATAACACTCATTATCCATCATTAATTATTCCTCTCTTTACTCACTCTGTGTTAAAGAAGCCTTTAGCACAGAGTGAGCGAAATCAATCGCGTGCTGATGTTAATATCACCAGCACGCTAACGTCATCTGAAATAATCATGCCTAGACAAATATTTTGGACTTGAAAAATCATCAACTTGACCCGGCAGTGTGTTTCGAGATAAGTGTCTTTGACTTGCATGCTCAGCTAAACCGATATCTTTCAGTATATGCTCACTCAAATGTGCATAATTTTCGATAGCAATAGCTTTTTCTTTTTTCTCATTACGTCTTGCATCTAGCTTAATCAATAAGTTGGCTAGTTTAATATAGATAGATTGTGACATGCTTCAGTTCCCTTTTGGATTAAAAGGGTCGAAGGAAAAACGAGGACAATAATATTGGCTATTATGGGTCGTTTATCCACGACCCATAAGTTAGGCAGTGAATTTATTGTTTGCTTTGGCCTTGCTTGACAACGTCGGTTCGGGTTTGACGAAAAGCAGTGACAGACAACAGATCAGAGCGCAGCATTGACATATGATTTGAATATTTCATGTTGGCTCCTTCTATAAACAATAAATTCAGTTGATAACTGATTGACCAAAACGGCCAACCAGAAGTGATATAATATTTATATTAATTTATTATTCAAGCGCTAAATTAATTTATTTTAATATTTAATTTTCAATCAATTAGATTATTTTTAATCGCTCTCAAGCAAGCGAAATAAATATTCACACCGCCCACTAAAATGTGAATTTAAAGTCACTTTTTATTCCTTTTTAGTTAGACTGCCACCTGCACAAGCAGCTATTCAGTTAAGACAAAACCATGAATATTTTTGAACGATAAATGTCGTTGGCTGAGGCGGATCTCCGCAACAAGGGGTGCGAGCCTTAGCTTGCCAGTAAAGGGACTCCTAGCCTAAGTTATCGAAGATAAATCCGCGTTGAATTTTCAGCCTTATAGAGCCGCACTGCTATACTTCTAACAGTCTATCTATGTTGACAACACCATGAACATATTCGCTCGACTTGTGATGATTGCCTGCCTTTATTTTGCTGGATTACCACTTGCATCCGCGCAGGTTATTTTTTGTGTTGAAGCGACTGAATATCCTCCCTTTAACTATCAACAGCGGCACCAGCAAACACCCGACCAGTTAGTTGGCTACGATATCGATGTACTAAAGCGTGTATTTATCCCAGCCAAGTTGGATTTTCGAATCATCCCTTTGCCTTGGTTACGTTGCCTGAAAGAAGTGGAACAAGGCAAAATTGATGGTGCTATGAGTGCTTCCTTAAATGCACGCCGCCAAGTCACTTACCTCGCAACGTTGCCTTACTATCACCTTACGCCGAGTTACTATTACTTAAAATCTTCATTTCCCAATGGGGTGAAGGTTAAAGAAGCTAACGACTTAATCAAACTCGGCACCGTGTGTGGCATCAGTGGATTTAATTATAGTAATTTCGGATTTGCTTCTTCTGCATCCATTTATCGAATCAAGGCAATGTTTCAGCTACCAAAAATGCTAGAGCAAGGGCGTTGTCATTTTTTCCTCGCTCGCCAAGAAGTGTTCAATGCAACCTTAGTACTCAATCACCTCACTCACCTTAAAGATGAACTCGCTGAGCAAGTGATGCCAAATACTGAGCCTGAGCCGTTTCATATTTTGATATCTGCACAATCCCCACATAAAGAGCAGCTGTTGACCTTGCTCAATCAGAGCATCAAAGACATGACTGAAGCAGGTACACTGCAACAATTACTCAATTATCATCGTTACATCGTCACGCAATTTGAACCAGTAAATATCGAACAATAAACAAGCCACCCAGTCATTTATTGCCTAATATTCATCTAAAGGGGGAGCTTAAACTATGACAGCAAAGAACTATTTAGTTGCTTTTGACCAAGGGACCACCAGCTCTCGCACCTTGATATTTGACCATCAAGGTCAAATCGTGGCCAAGGCGCAACAAGATATCAAACAGATTTATCCTCATCCGGGTTGGATAGAGCACGATGCCAATGATATTTTGCAAACTCAACTAGAAACCCTCTCAGCAGCTTTGCAACAAGCCAATATAAAAGCGAATCAAATCCAAGGACTTGGCATCACCAACCAAAGAGAGACCACGGTTATATGGAACAAACACACAGGTAAGCCCATATATAATGCGATTGTTTGGCAGTGCCGTCGCACCACCGTGTTTTGCGAGCAGCTTAAAAAGCAAGATCCTGAACTCGATATCTATATCAAGGAGCACACCGGTTTAGTGCTCGATCCCTATTTTTGTGCCAGTAAGATCAAATGGATTTTGGATAATGTCGAGCACGCCCGTGAGCAAGCCGAAGCAGGCGATTTACTCTTTGGTACCATAGATACTTGGCTGCTCTGGCAACTTAGCCAAGGCCAAGTGCACGCCACCGACTATACCAATGCCTCACGCACCTTATTATTTAATATTGATACCTTAGCTTGGGATCCCTACCTGCTAGAAAAATTTACCATCCCGGCCAGTTTATTACCCCAAGTGAAGCCTTCTTCTGGCCGCTTTGGCGAATTGGTTTATCAAGGACATAAGATCCCTATATGCGCCATGGTTGGCGATCAACAAGCCGCGCTGTTTGGCCATCTTGGCGTAAAAGCCGGACAGTTAAAAAACACCTATGGCACGGGCTGCTTTTTGCTGATGCATACCGGTGCCAGCAAGGTGCAATCAGATCATGGATTATTAACCACCCTAGCCTGTGGCCCAAATGGCGAGCCGCAATACGCTTTAGAAGGATCGGTGTTTATGGGCGGTGCCACCATGCAGTGGCTGCGCGATGAAATGCAGCTATTTGAGGATGTGACTCAGACCTCAGACATTGCGAAACAAGCCGCTAGTGCTGATAACGTGTATATGGTACCGGCTTTTACCGGCTTAGGCGCCCCCTACTGGCAACCCAATGCCAGAGGCACCTTAGTTGGCCTAACTCGAGGCACTAAAGCAGAGCACATCATCAGGGCAACGCTTGAGAGCATTGCTTATCAAACCTATGATGTTTTATGCGCCATGCAAAGTGACGCCAACCTAACATTGAAACAAATGAAGGTGGATGGCGGTGCCAGTAGCAATGATTTTTTAATGCAATTTCAAGCCGATTTACTCAATATTCCGGTATTAAAGCCTAATCAAACCGAAGTCACGGCATTGGGCGCAGCTTATCTAGCCGGACTCGCTGTCGGATTTTGGCCCTCATTTGCAGCCTTAGAAATGTTAAACGTAAGCAATCAGGTATTTATTCCCCATAAAGATCAACAAAAAAGGGCAATAAGGCTTAAAGGCTGGCACAACGCTATTCAATGCGCCCAACTTTGGGCCGAGCTTAATCAGGAAAACTAAGCTGCGACTTGCACCATTAAGGAGTTGCTATGGTGACATCCATAACCAAGTTTAACCTTATGCCATTAGCTGCGCAGCGAGAGCCGATGGATCTTATCGTCATAGGAGCTGGGATTAATGGGGCTGGGGTTGCCGCAGATGCAGCGGGGCGAGGCCTAAAAGTTGGCCTATATGATGCGAAAGACATCGCGGGAGCGACGTCATCGGCCAGCTCAAAACTTATCCATGGTGGCCTGCGCTACCTAGAGCAAGGCGATTTTGCATTAGTAGCCAGTGCCTTAGCCGAAAGAGAAGTCTTAACTAAAGTAGCGCGCCATTTGATCACGCCGATGCGCTTTATTCTGCCTCACCGCCCCCAACTGAGATCGGCTTGGTTGATCCGTTTAGGTTTGTTCTTATATGACCATCTATATTGGCGCAACAGTTTTCCTCGCAGCCAACAAATTTCAATTTCGCCCCTATCGCCCTTGAGAGAAGAGTTTGAAATCGGGTTCGAATACAGCGATTGTTGGGTTGATGATGCTCGCCTCGTCATAAGCAATGCCCTAAGGGTGAGACAACATCAAGGAGAAGTAGCCAATTACTGCGCGGTCACTCAGATAAAATCCTGTGGCACAGGCTGGCAGCTAACCTTATATGATCAACGCCAGCAATGCGCCATCACACGCCATGCCAAGGTCATCGTCAATGCCACCGGTCCTTGGGTAAATCAATTGTTCGACCAAACCATGCTAGCAGAATCAGGTTTGGTTAAGCCAATCAAGATACGTTTAGTAAAAGGCTCACACCTAGTAGTGCGTAAAATGTATCAAGGAAAGCAAGCCTACATTTTGCAAAACAGCGACAAACGTATCGTGTTTGTTATTCCCTACCTTGATGATTTCACCCTGATCGGCACCACAGATGTGGACTATCAGGGCGATCCTCGTCGTTGCAGCTTAGATAAAGACGAGCGCGCTTATCTGCTTAATGTGGTCAATCAACATTTCAAGTACTCGATTAGCGAGCAGGATATCGTCTGGCACTTTAGCGGCGTGAGGCCGTTATTTGCCAGTGAGCACAGCAGCGCACAAACAGCGTCACGAGACTATCAAATAGACGTCAGTTTAAGTAAAAATAAGGCTCCGCTGTTAACCATCTATGGCGGTAAAATCACCACCTACCGTAAGCTAGCCCAGCGTTGTATGGAAAAGATTGAGCCCTTTTTTAACCAACCTCTCAGCCAAACGCCCTCCCATTGGACAGCAGACACTCCCCTACCCGGCTCAACCGGAGACTTAGCTCAACTAGAGACAGAACTGAGGGCTAATTACCCTTTTTTAGCCAGTCATTTAATAACACGTTACTTGCATCAATACGGCCAAGATACGAAGAAATTATTAGCCAATATGACAAACCAGTCTGAGCTTGGTCACCACTTTGGCCATGATTTATATCAGCGTGAGGTGGACTATTTAATCGAGCACGAATGGGCATATCAACCCGATGATCTGCTATGGCGACGCACTAAGCTCGGCCTGTATTTATCCCAAAATGAACAGCAAGCCCTTGCCCTGTATCTGTTTCGCCAAACAGGGCAAGTTAGCTAAATATTTGGGGTTAGAAAATCAAGCTTACTGGGATGCCTTCTTCGCGGCTTTCACCATGGCTTCATCAACCATAACAGCAACTTGCTGAGACTGTGGCGAGAGTTGATTTAAGCCATTAATCACACCTTGTTGATTAACGACAGGCTGATTTTGACTGAGCTTCCATTTGCCTTGAATAGATGTGATGTCTATTTCAATCCCCACAATAGCGGGCAACATGCGCTCGATATACCCCTCTGGCGCTTCATCAAAGGTCCAAGGTGTCGCAGAGCCGGCCTCATGAATCGAGGTTAACTCTTCAATACAAGCCATGATCCAATCATGATCGCGAGTAAAGTGGATGTTGCCTTGCACATGCACCACGGCATAATTCCAAGTCGGCACGCCGCGGCCATCTTCGGCCTTGGTTGGATAGTGATTTGGCGAGATATAACAGTTTGGGCCATTGAATATGACTTGTACCTGACTACCTGTTGTCACTTTTTGCCACAAGGGGTTGGCCTTGGCGATATGCCCTTGCAATAACCAACTTTCTCCATTGGGCTTAAGCAACACAGGCAAATGATAAACTTCAACGCCTACTTCGCTCTGCGCGACTAAGGTAACAAACGGGTACTGTTGCATCAAAGCCAAGCAGGCCTCGATATTGTCTTGGCGAAACGTCTTTGGAATAAACACGGCAATCCCTTACACCTATCTAGTAAAGGCAAGAAACATAACAGGTTTCGTTTATTTCGACAAACTTCAAACAACCATTTTTAAGCTTAGGTAAGGCACCACGAAAAAGCACAATGTAATTAATTTGAAATGACCTAAATAGGTTAAGTAAAGCATATTTAGACGAGCCTCTTCGACCCCGAATAAACGGCTATGAAACCGCACTATACTCGCTCTGAAAACAACTAAAACTAACGTCGACAAGCTCAACAAGAGCACATTAATCAGGCTACACCACCCCATAACGGCAACGAAAACATCTAATCCTGTCATCACTTTGTTCCTCTAAATAGCGCGCAGTAAGCATCCGTCCCCCCATAGATTGGCCAAACTGTAGCTTACAATCCGCACTTTCGGTCAGATATCGACTATCGAACAAGGTATCTTTATATATCAATAAGATAGCCATAAATTACATGTACGGGAGCAATATTAACCATATTCTCTCACGTCAAACCAATTAGAGAGCAACGTGCCACTTAGTCATAACTATTTTAAACATAGGCCATCAGGTCGTAAAAAGTTAACTCGATACCAAGCATTGCAGGTGATATTTTTCTTCCTTAGCTTGTTTTTTTGTCAGGTCACCAATGCAACCAGCTCCCTAGAAAGTATTGATCAGATCTTACAAGAGCATGCACAAACCTATGCAATTCCAGCATTGAGCGTGGTTATTCGCCAAGGCGATAAAATAATTTACGATAAAACCCACGGCCAACAGGCAGCGGGCGAGTCGAACTCGCTCGTCAACAGTCATAGCCCCATGTATATCGGCTCAGTCTCTAAACCCATCACGGCCAGCGCCATTATGCTACTCGTCGCCCAAGGTAAGTTAGATCTCAACGCCTACGTTGTCGATTACCTTAATGAGTTGAAATTTAAGTTCGGCGGGGAAGACAAGATAAAAATAAGGCACTTGCTCAATCACACATCAGGACTCTCATCACTCGATTACAAATACCGACCTGATAGGCAATTTGATATTGCCCATATCATTGACGATTTAGCTCAAGTGAGCTTGGCGACGACACCCGGTGAGCATTTTTCGTATAGCAACACGGGCTATCATTTATTGGGCGAAATTATCGCGCGTGTCAGTGGTCAAAGCTTCGAACAATTTATTCATGATGAGCTATTTATCCCCTTAGGGATGAGCCACTCCGCCACTATCGCCAGTAAAACCGTGAAACATTCTGGCCATAGTGCTTTTTGGGGATTTAATCTCACGCGCCAAGAGCTCACTCACAACCTAAGTGAAATTCCGGCGGGGTTTATTATCAGCAGCGCCCATGATCTTTCCCGCTTTATGCAGTTTCAGCTCACTGGATTAGATAAAGAAGGTAAGCGATTACTTAGCCCTTCTTTGCTCGCGATGCTGCGTCCAGCATTAAACACCGCAGCCCCAAATGGTCTAGGTTGGTTTAATTACTCCGATGGCGACATTTCCGCCTTTGGCCATGACGGCGTGCTAGCAAATCATATGGCCGACGTATTCGCTATTCCCGAACAAAATATCAGCATAGTGATCCTTGCCAATAAATCGGGGTTACCCTTAGTCTATTTTGCTCACCCGCAGCTAAAATCAGCGTTAATGGCTGCGCTACAAGGTAAACCAGACCCAAACAATCGCATAGTTGCTTGGCTTATCTTGCTTTATCCCTTACTTATTTTGACCGACGTGATCAGCAATATTATGTCGACAAAAAAGTACTACTATAAATATCTCGTCAACGGAAAATTCACCCGCCAATCAACACGACGTGATTTGACTGGGATAGTTATCCAGCTGGTCTTTATCCTTGCCCTGCCCTATCTGGTGCAGTGGTTACTTGGACGAGGCATAACTTATTATATGCTCTGGTACATGGCACCTGATTTGGTTGTCTGGCTTGGTATCATAGGGGGACTCACCCTCGTTAAATTGGGCATTTTGATTAAAGGCCTGCATGACCAGAGAAAACGAATGAATGTTTTTTGAACGTTTAGTGGTGTTTTCTTAGACGAATATCTGCCGCAAGGATGCGGCAGTTAAGCCATCGACAGCCTTTGAGGGATGATTTCACGGCGTTTCGTATAAGAAAATTCCACTTTGTTCGCTTGGTTGATTGCATTTTGTACACTCATGCGCTCGCCCTGCCTGCATGGCCAAACGAATAAACATCAGTTGATAGCAAAGAGATAACATGGATAGTTTGATAAACGCGCCTTTGAAGACAAATCCCAAAGGCGCTATGGGAAATGGATGAGATTAAGGAATCAGCTCGCCTGCCTTGATAGCGGCATCAATTCTCGAAGCCGATTTAGGATAAGCGGAAGGATCTGTTTGCCCCAACTCATTGGTTAAATCTCGGGTATTTTTTTGCGCCGTGATCACGGCAAACAAGGCCAACAAAAACGAAATGCCGTAAAAGCCTTTTTCACTGAGTAAAATATTCGCATTAATTAAGCCTATCACCAACAAGGCAATGGCCGAGGCAAATGCAACCCAGCACATGCCGAAAAAAATCTTAGTCACCGGCAGGCCTTCTTCCTTGTCTCGAACACTTTTTTGCAGTGTCACCGCGGCAAACATGGCCAACAAAAACACAGCAAAGTAATAGCCCTTTTCATTGAGCTCAAAGGAGGCGTTCCATAAACCAATTAAATAACTCAATACACCGATGACAAGGGCAGCCCATGTCGCCATCACATAAGCAGTAGAAGGTTTGTTTAACTTTGCTTGGTTTAGCTTCATTGCAATATCCTTATTCGAAGTTAATGTAAGTCCGTAACGCGTTGCCTTAGAAACATACCTTAAGGCTGATAAATAGATGCTGTTGATTAAAATCATTAAATTCCTCGATTAAACCAGACAGCGATGGAGTTGCCCTGACTTCGCTGATACGTTTGGTCAAAACGAACCTAATTACAACAAGGTATGAAATGTCGAAAGGATATATTAACAGCCACTTATAGAAACACATTTATCATTAAAAAGCGACTTAAGTCACCATTTATGTCGTTATGGCTTAACGGGTAAGTATAATTCTTCACCCGCCTCAGCAAACACTTGCTCTAATTGAGCGTAACCTTCGAGCTGCATAATCAGCTCGGCTTTTTGTGATTTCGCTATGGTCAACCAATGCTCGCCTTCTAACGCGCCCACTAAGGCATAAAGTAGATTTAAACTGGGCGTTGCCCCGCTCGATTGCTTTACTTTGATAAAAGCAGCAATTGCGCCAAGCTCCTTTAAATGCTCAACACTGCTGATCCCAGCAGCTTGTAGCATTTGCTCTGATTTCGGCCCAAGTCCCGGTAGGTCGCTTATTTTCATTTTATCTCAAAGCCAACTAGCTCATTTAAGCAACTGATTTGTTTAACCTGATTAGGTAACTCATGCACCTTAGCGTCGGGGTTAAACCAAACCGCTTTAAGCCCTGCCGCCATGGCCGGCTTCACGTCATTTTGCAATGAATCGCCGACCATCACCACGCTTTCGGGTAACACCTTAAGCTGCTCGATAATGCGATGAAAAAATGCCGGCGTTCCTTTGGACACGCCTAGATTTGCGCGGCAAAAATACCCGCTAATGAACTTATCGAGTCCTACTCGAGCAAACGCAGCCTGTATTTCTGACTCACTGGAATCGGCCGCATTAGTCGCTATATAGATAGAATGACACTTAGCTAGCTCGGCAAGGGTTGCGACAGCACCATCCACCGCTTCCACATTTGGCCAATCACACATCTTGCCTTGTTGATTTGGGAAATCCACCATTAAGGTATCGCCCCAGTCAAATAGATAGACTTGCTGCATTTTCTACGGCTCCTACTCAATCGCAACTATTTGATTAGCACCATCTAGCTTCATACAAATTTGCCCCGCTTGCAAACAACCTTCTTTAATGTATGGCTCTGAATTGTAAACATCATGCCCAATCAAATGCTTGGCTTCATCTGCTGTCAGTCCTATTAAGTTTAGATTAGACAATTGAATTAACTGCTGATGTGCACGTTCAAGCGTTTCATAACTTGCCTCAAGATAAGTAAAGCTGATCCCTTGATCAATAGCAGCAAAAAACCAGAAAGCATTACTCGCCAACAGCAGCACAAATAACCCAATACAGATAACTTTCATTAACTAGCACCTTATTTCACAGGCTGATAACGATAACGCCCAGTAATGGGATAACTAAATAACATATCCTCTCGCATCGGCCCCGCGCCAATATTGTGTACCACCCAAGGTGCGCCTGATTGACCTTGCCCCTCTGGCGGCGGCACTAGAATACCGATATGGGGCAAATTGCCCGGTAGCATCCAAGTCACGATATCGCCCACTTGGTAATCATCGCCTTGGTCTGAAACAGGCAGCACCTCACCATGACGGGTAAAATAAGCTTGCAGATTGGGCACTCGGCGATGATCTATATTGCGATCGGGGCGGGTTAATCCCCAAATACGCTTCGACGGATAAGCATTAAAGTGCTTGGCCATGTCCTGATGCACACGCTGCTGCAAATCTATGCCTAAAGCGCGATAACTACGCACAATCACATCGGTGCACACACCAATATCGGCCGGTACATCGCCATTAGGATAAGGGATGGCAATATAGCGGCCATCGTAGCGCACATTTTGCGTGGTGCGATATAAAGCCGCATCGACAAGTTGTTGGCTAAATGCACTTACTTGTGGCTCATTTGGCTGCGCCGCAGCAAACGTCGGCAGGGCGAATAGCCATAATAGAAGAGCGAGCCCGCCGAGAAGACAACTTAAGTTGTTTGCTACCTGACGCATTGCCATTTTACATTATCCTTGTTGCGCACTCTGGCCCATAAATCGCTGCCCTTAGCCTCGCGCCAATAAGCAGAGGCGGGATCGCCTTCATATTCTTGCACCTCAACCGAGACTGCAAATTGCGCTATGGTTAAACGCCATTTCCCCGTGAGTTTTTTCATCTTAATTACTCGCTTTAAGTCCACCAATATCGCACCAGATGAAAGAACACCGGCGCGGCAAAACATACCGAATCAATGCGATCAAACATGCCACCGTGGCCTTCTATCATATGACCCCAATCTTTCACCTTGCAATCGCGCTTGATTGCCGACATCACTATACCACCAGCAAACCCCAATAAATTGACCAGCAATGCAATTAAGGCAGCTTGCCAAGGTGAAAAAGGGGTTAAATGATAAATTGCAGCACCCACCCCCATCGACAGCAAGATCCCACCGACAAAACCTTCCACGGTTTTAGACGGGGATAAGGTCGGGGCAATTTTGGTTTTACCAAATAACTTACCACAAACGTATTGCAACACATCCGACAGCTGCACTACGAGAATAAACCAAGCAATTAGCAACAGATTTCGCCCCTCGAAACCGTCAATATCTAACAGTAACAAGGCCGGAATGGCCGAAACGCAATAGACGGCGATCATCAGCCCCCACTGCACCTTACTGGTCCGCTCTAAATAGTGTGTGGTATCGCCGCCTAACGCAGCCAAGATGGGCAACAGCAAGAATAAATAGACCGGAATAAAAATAACCAACAAGCTATACCAGTCAATCGCAATTAAAAAATACTGCATCGGCAAGGCAAAATAAAACGCCGCAAACAGCGCGGGATAATCACTGTGACGTGTTGGCACTAAGGTTAGAAACTCTCGCAAAGCATAAAATGACACCAAGAAAAACAGCACAATCACGCCCATGGAGCCAAAATAAAACGCCATGGCCAGCACGATAATCATGCCCCACCACGCCTTGATCCTAGCCGACAAGTTTTCCAATACCGGTGAACTAATCACTAGCTGTCCAGCTCGCTGCTGTTTGCTTTGATAACGAATTTGTAACCCTTTAGCTATGACGCTGGCAAGGGTTAAAAACAGCCCGAGTCCTAAAAACAACATTTGCATATCGTGACTCATTGCGCCTCCCTTGGCGCTTGGCCTAATAAAGCTTGCTCGGCGCGCTGTAGAAAGTCTTTCTTGCCTTCATCTTGTTGAAGTAATAACGGCGGCGCAAAATTAAGGGTGCAAAGTAAAGGCAAAGGCAAGGTGCGCCCTTTTGGCATCACCCGATTTAAATTAGCAATCCACACCGGAACACAAGGAATATGAGGCACTTGATGCAATAAATGAAACAAACCGGATTTAAAGGCCAATAAAGGCGTATAACCAAGCTGCGGATCTGGCTCGGCGAGATTACGCGTCCCTTCCGGAAAAAATATCAGCGAGTCCCCTTGGTGCAAGGCATCCAGTAAAGGCTGCAACGGGTCCATCTTGCTTGGCTCAGATCTTGGTTGACGAGCAATCAACACACCATTAAATACATGATGTATGATAAAGCGGCGTAATGGCCCCGCTTGCCAATAATCAGCCCCCGCGACGGGGCGCACACGGGCACGTAATTTGGGGTGGAGCGACGCCCATAATAAAACAAAATCACCATGACTGGTGTGATTAGCAATATAAACCCGCCCCTGGCCATAAGTATCCAAACTAGGCACTTGCCCTAAGGCTTTCGCGCCGGTAATCATTTTAGCCGCAATAATTATCGCGAATCGGGCGAAGGCCGCCGCCATACTGACAGCCAAACTCACAAACCATTTCAAGCTAATATCGCTCCATTTTAGTAAATAAAAGAATCAGGCCCAGAGAGCCAAGCTGGCCAACATCCCCATCATTAGCATCGTGGATAATTGCCCGACTAAACACATGACTTGGCGCTTTAACAAACTTTTTGCCCCTTTACAGCGCGGCGTTAATGCACGCGTGTTGTCAGGACAAGAGATAAGACCTTGCTGAACGAGGGCTTGATCTAACTTCGCCAGCGCTGCCGTTAACCTTTGCTCGCCACACTCAGCTTCGCTTTGGCTTGTTTGCGCTAGCTCGGCGGCTAAATGGCTAAACAGCTGAGCATCGAAATCGACTCTAAGGGCGTAGTATTTTTGCATTAATCCCAACACGATACATAGCCACAGGCTAATAACTTGCCATAAACCAAGCCCTAACGGCTGCTGCAGCAACAGCAACACTAAACTGACCAAGGTGAGCTTTACCGACAAGCTATCTAATTGCCGCCCTTGTCGCAATAAACTGGCTTGCACCTGTAATAAGCTTATTGTGGTCATGCTTGTACCTTGGTTTGCATCGCTGCCATTTTTCTTTGCTGCTGATTTTGCTTACTCACTTGACTGCGATGACGTTGATAAGCAATAAAATCGTCGCTGCTGATAAGCTCAGCTAAGGTTGTTAAATGGTAAGGTTTAATCACCACTTGGGGCCTAGCTTTACTCACCAAGGCATAAGCTTGGTCAACGCTATCGGCATAGCCTGCTAACAGTAACCACGCCATTAATGCCACACTGCTGCGTGAATAACCGAGCGCGCAAAATACCAATAAGGGCACTTCACGTGTGGGATTTAGGCTATCAATGGCTTTAGCCGCAGACCAACATTGCGCCGCGGTTAAGGGAGCGAGATCGAGCAACTCCAACTGTTGATAATGACATTTTGCTGGCACCGTCACCGGCAGCTCAGGGCATAAATCCATCAAAGCGACATAGTTTTGAGCTTCATAACGATCAGGCTTTCGCCCTAAAAACACCCCCGGCACCACTTCATTGGCGGGCAGTTGATTGGCCGTCCATAGTTTATGATTCACCCAAGCCGCTAAGGTGTAGGGCGCATATAACATCTTAGCAGCCAAACTTAACTGGCCATTGGCTTGCTTTTGAAATCCAGCCGCACCCACAACGGCATAATTCAGCGCGACCAATAGCAAGGATGCACAAGGCCAAAACAGCAGTAAACTCAGTCCCGTGTTTAGCTCAAATCCAGTCCAGCCTAATAAGCCAAATAGCACGCTACCACTCAGGTAATAACTGGCTAACCTTAGCCGTGGCTTCATCCGCCCTTGCCATGCCAATAATGGACTTGGACGCCCCTTTGGCCAGCACCATAAACAAAATGCGCCCGCCAAAATACCGCTAGGTACATCGATAAAATGATGCTGCCAAGTGGTCAGCACCGAGATGCCAATCAGCGCCATCCAAACATGCATAACATAGCGCCAAGGCCCGCGTAAAAAATCGGCAAAACAAGCCCATAGCACCACGAGCAAGGTAATGTGTAACGAAGGCGCTTGGTTAAAGGGTTTATCAAATCCCATCAGTACATCAAACATAGTGCCAAACACGCCCGTTAACTCGGGGCGCGCTAGGCTGAACTTTAACGGCCAAATAAGAAAACAGCTGATACAAATGACTTGTGCACTCAGCAGCCTTAATCCCAAACGGTCGATGCCGCAACGGCTACGCGGCAATAAAAAGGCCAAGCCATAAAGTAAATCTATCGACCAATAGGGAATAATGGTCCAAGGCACTAAGGGAATATACATCTCCCACGCCAGCATCAGGCTAGGCACGTCCGTTTGATTAGCCGCATATTGATTAGCAAAGTTATAACTAATAAAAAATAACGGTGCTAACAAGGCCAACCAAGCTAGGCTGCGACGCCATAATATCGGCCCGGTTTCGCGCGCTAATTCAGTTGGCCTCATCTGCTAGCTATCCTTTTGTTGTGCAGTTTTTTGTGCAATCGACACGGTGAAGATACCCATTTCATCAATGCGCTGCTCTATCTTGGTAAAACCCGCGGCGGCAACCAGTTGATCCATTTCTTGTTGACTACGGCGGCGCATAACCCAAGCTTGCCCCTCACGGTGACTGGTCAAGGCGCGTGCAATTAACGCTAATTGCGGATGCCAAGGTTGGCCTGTGTAAACCAGATAGCCGCCCGGCTCTACCGCTTGTGCCACCCCAGCAAGGGAGCGGCCCACTAACTCATTATCGCCAAACAGCTCGTATAAACCTGAAACCACGGCTAAGTTAGGTTTAGGCTCAATGGCAGCAAGATCTGCTTGATCAAAGGCATCGCCTTTTACAAACTGAGCAATATCATCGAGCCCCATGGCCTCAATCAACGCTTGGCCATCTCGCACATTAATATCGCTATAGTCGCGTAGCAGCACCGAGCTAGGTTTGGTCTTGGCTTTGCTAATGGCTTCGAGAATATAGCGGCCATGACCCGCGGCAATATCTAACATGCGCACATCACCTTGCTCTGCTTGCAGCCTTTGCATCGCCTGAGCCAATAATTCTTCGAGATGGACTTTACGCTGGCGAATACCGCGCCAGCCCACGGAGTTAAGATAATTTTTGTCGACCAGCTTACCCAGCTCATTGGTGCCCGTGGGCTGGTTTCGATAGACATAGTCTAAGGTACTACCCGAATCAAAACCGGTATCAAAACCAAGCTTAATACCCGCACTAAAACGGCCAGCAAATGCCAAACACTTACGATAACTGCGCCAAGCCAAAGCTTGCAGCGATGAGTGAGGTAACGGGGTTGCCAACGCTTCCGCTTCGGCGCAAAAGTGGCCTTCTTTATCGGCATTAAGCCTATTTACCTGTTGGTAAGGCTGAGAAAAACGCTGCTCAACAAAACGTTTGATTCGAGCTAATGCCTCCCCTCTATCTCGCTCGCCTAAGGTATCGTGATAGAAACCGGGTAACTCATGTAACTCTTTACATTGGGAGCCTAAATTAGCAAAAAAGGCGCGCTGCGGCGCCTTACGCACCACATAGTCAGCGCCAGAGATAAACATTTGCGTTGGCACAGTGATCGCCGCAGCATCAGCAACGATGCGCTTTGCCGTATCATGTAAGCCCAATAACATATTGACCGAGATGGGGCGTGCAATAAGAGGATCTTGCTCAAAAGAGGCAATGCGCTGCGGATCATGGGTTAATAACTTAGCCTTAACATAGCTATTAACAAAGAAGTTGCCCTTTAACTGGTGCAGTAATCGTAATCCGGGAATAGCAAAAGGCACATACAATTTAATACTAAACGCCGGTGACGCTAGCACTAAGCCGCGCAATTTAGGCGCATAGTCGTGCACCCAAGTGGCGGCCAGCACCGCCCCTACACTTTGAGCCAACACCACAGTTTGCTCCATTACTAGCTGATGCTGCTCACTTAGGTGCGCCATAAAGGTTTGCACATCACGAACGCTGGTGCCAAAACTTGGGCTTTCACCGCGTTTACCGGGAGACAGGCCATGGCCTCTGGCATCCCAAGCAAAAAAGTCACAGTCATCCAAACCTAGCTCATCAACTAAGTGTTCCATGCGACCACTATGCTCATGGCCGCGATGAAACATGACTACCGCTTTGCGAGCCCCATTAGCGGGCTTTTTTGCTGGCCAATAGCGGTACTTTAATTCAATGCCATCGTGGCATTGAAAGCTCAATAACTGTGGGCTGTTCTGAGCGGATTCTTGCTGCTCCAAGCTCAAGGCATCACTTGGCTTTGAGCTGATAACTTGCGTGGCTATGTCCATGTAAAGCTCCTAAAAATGTGTTACTCACTCATTTGGCGTAACTGATTCACTTTAACTCGGCTAAACCGCCACGAACGCGATTGACCAAGGTCATCAGCAGTAATAACAAGGTAAAAATCAAAATGGCGTTAAACCAAGGCTCAGAAATAAGATCCAGCCCCCATAACAGGGCTAACAGACCAAACACAAACGCTCTGTCACTTTTGCCCATCGGACCGTCATAACGCCTTGATGCGCCGACCATGAGGCCAAGCACACCGGTCATTTCGGCTAAAGCGGCGAAAAAAATAATCGCCAGTAACCAAATAGGTTCGGCAATAGGGATAAAGAGAAAAGGCAGTAGCAAGGCGGCATCTGAAACCACATCGCTCAGCTCATTCAAGTAGGCTCCTAGCGCGGATTGCTGGTGAAACTCTCGAGCTAGCATGCCATCAATCGCATTAAAAGCCATGCGAAAAAACATCCAAATCGGTATCAGTAAAAACCAAGTTGGCTCTAGATTTTCAAGGCACAGGAATACACCAAGGATCACCGAGATAAACATGGCCGACATGGTGATTTGATTGGCTGTTACCTTGTGCCGATAAAGCCAGCCAACCAGAGGCCGCAGACAAGCTTGAAAACGGGACTTGAGCAAATAGATAGACAAGGCTCCCCCTAGGGAATGAGACTCAAAAAGTGATTAAGAACTGCAGCTTATCAAAAAGCACAAAACAATCAATTAAACCTCATTCTTTATAGAGGTATTTACAACGCCGCTATCCTAAAATGTGCAATAACAGTGACAAGGTCACAATACTTAGTAATGTCGAAATCACAATAGAAGTAGCAATGATTGCTGCGACTTGCTCACCTTGTGGTTGCCCAATATAACGCTGTACAAAGCCATAACAACTAATGCCTACCGGTAAGGATGCGGCCATGACTGCCGTTGCGGACCAAATGGGATCAAGGTTAAAACAGACAAAGACCAACAAGCCAACCAATAACGGCAATAAAACCATTTTCAGTACAACGATAAATAATGCCGGCGCTAAGTTCGCTTGCAACTGATATTGGCTTAATGACATCCCCAATATCACCAAGGCCAGCGGGATCGCTACCTCGCCTAGCCAGCTTAACCCCTGCATTAAGGGATGGTATAACTCGATGGCAAACAAGTTACACATTAACCCTGCAAATAAACTAGCTGTGATGGGCGTACGAATTAACTGTATCAGAATATGCCAAACACTTTGACCTAAGTCCCTCAGTGATAAATGTTGCCACTGGGCAGCCAATAACCCTAAGGTAAATAACACCAGGTTATGGATTGAGATGAGAATAAGTAAGGGTACTAACGCCGGCTTTCCCAATCCATAGGCACAAAGGGGAATGCCTATAATGGTGATGTTGGAATACACCCCTGTGATGGCAAACGCACCTAATGCGCCTTGGTTTAACCCCCAATACCTGCGCGCTATTATAATGGCCAGTAAAAACAAAACGAAAACTACGCCATAATAACAAGCTAAAAACACCCACGGCATAGGTTGAGGAAATTGCGCCTTGGCGGCACTCACAAACAATAAAGCAGGCAAACCCATATTAAATACCAGATGGCTTAGCTGCTGCGCTTGGCGAGGACTAAGCCAAGCGCGCTTCATCACAATAAAGCCACTTAAGCTCAATAACAGTAAAGGTAATACCACTTCAGCAATGTTCATAAACTACGCAGCTCGGTGCATCAGGCTGAGTTAGAGTATAGGAAAGCCAAATTTGGCGCCAGTGCTAAAGCGATCCAAAAATCTGCATAAAGCCTATCCAATCTTATTGAAAAAGCACCCTATTTCTACTTTTCCCCCTGCCATTGTGCAAATTCACCTGTTAACATACAGCATTATATTTATCGTCATTTAGGCAAGGGAAATCTCCTTTAACGCCATGGAACAAACTCAACACGAGCCACCTGCTTCATTATCAGTTAAGCGAGTGATAAAACTAACCTTGCTCGCATTTATCGTTATTGTGATTATGCTTGGCTTATTTGAAGCTAAGACTTCTCATTTTCAGTCCTTATTTATTTCGGACTATGCGCGCACCCTTAGCTATCAACTTGAGTCTGGCCCCAGTGAGCGGATCGTATTCCCCAGTGAGGGACCTTTTGATCAACGCTTAGGGTATGTTGCCTTGCCCGAAGTACAAACCAGATTGTTAAATCGCGGATTCGAAATTTCACAACAAGTCAGGTTTTCCCCTGCTCTGTATGACTATACCCAACAAGGATTTTTTGCTCCTTATACTGAAAAAGTACAAGCGGGACTTACCCTTAAAGATTGCAGTGGTGCCCCGTTTTACCGCTTTAACTACCCCTATCATTATTACAACGAATTTTCCGACATACCGCCACTGGTTATCCAATCCCTGCTATTTATAGAAAACAGACACCTACTAAGCAGTGAGAATCCCCTTGCCAACCCGGCGGTAGACTGGCCACGCCTAGCCATCGCAGCAATCAGCCAAGTGACGAAAGCTCTGGGGATGCCTGGTCAATCTTCAGGCGGTAGTACCTTAGCCACCCAAGTGGAAAAGTATCGCCACTCCGAAGATGGCTTAACCGACTCGCCAGTTGAGAAATTAAAACAAATGGTATCAGCCAGTGTGCGAGCTTATCGCCACGGACCAGAGACATTGGCAGCGCGTAAGCTGGTTGTTTGGGCCTACTTAAATTCGGTGCCCTTATCTGCTGCGCCGAGCTACGGCGAGGTTCACGGCATAGGCGATGGCTTATGGGTTTGGTTTAGTGCTAATTTTCAGGAAGTGAATCGACTGTTAGATCCCAGCCGTAATCAAAATGACACCCTAAAAGATATTGGCCTGGCGCTGCGGCAAATTACCGCCTTGATGATAGCGCACCGACGCCCCTCATTTTATCTTGCAGCAAAAGGACGAGATGAACTAGCCAGATTGACCGATAGCTATATTCGCTTATTTATGCAGCAAGGCATGATATCAGGTCCATTAATGGCTGCCGCATTAGAAGCCAAAACGCAATTTCGCGATTTTAAAACCGCTCCAGCGCTGATGCGGGTAGAAAACAGTAAAGGGTTACAATTATCAAGAGCAAGATTAAGTCAGCTATTGGCGACTCAATTTTACGATCTTGATAGAATGGATTTAACCGCCAACACCAGTTTAAATATCCCATTACAGCGCGCGGCTTCCGACTATCTAACCAAACTGGCTGACCCCGAAGTGGCTAAACAAGCGGGCCTGATTGGCCATAGGTTGTTGGCCCCTGAGCACACGGCACAAGTTAATTACAGCTTCACCCTAATGCAGCAATCGCCGCAAGGTTTTAAAGTACGGGTACAAACCGATAACACCAACCAGCCCTTTGATATCAATGAAGGCAGTAAACTTGAATTGGGCTCCACGGCTAAAATTCGCGTACTCACCACCTATTTAGAAATCATTGCAGAGCTGCACCAAAAATACGCCACCACAGATAATAAAGAGTTAAAGAAGCTTGCTAACCAACAACAAGACAATCTGACCCGCTGGGCGCTAAGCTATCTTATGACAAATCAAGAGCGAGATTTGCGCAAGATGCTAGACGCTGCGATGAACAGAAAATACTCTGCAAATCCGTCTGAACAATTTTTCACCGGCGGTGGTATCCATGTATTTCATAACTTTAGCCCGCAGGATAATCACCTCAATGCCACGCTAACGGATTCTTTGAGGCTGTCGCTCAACTTGCCTTTTGTTCGCTTAATGCGTGACATAGTGCGTTATAGCACCTATCAAGATATTAACCGCGCTCGATTACTTAGTGATGATAAGCACCCGCAGCGCCAAGAATATCTAAGCCGCTTTGCCGACCGTGAAGGGAAGGCATTTTTAAGCCGATTTTGGAAAAAATACGCGGGTAAAACCGACATTGAACAATTCGATATCTTCTTAAACGGCTTGAAACAAACGCCAGTCAGGCTGGCCGCTGTGCACCGGTATATTCTACCGCAATCGACACCGGAACAATTTGCGCAATTTATTCACCAACGCTTGGGTAATCAAACCCCAGATAGTCGCACACTAAATCAGCTCTATGAACGTTATGGACCAGGCAAATATTCGCTCCCAGATCAAGGCTATATTGCGCGAGTGCACCCGCTCGAACTCTGGTTGCTGGCTTACCTGATGCAAACAGATCAAGTGACCTTTAGCGATGCCATCCAAGCGAGCCAAGTACAGCGCCAAGAAGTCTATGGTTGGCTGTTTAAAACCAGGCATCGTAATGCCCGAGATTCTCGCATTCGCACCATGCTAGAAGTGGAAGCCTTTTTGGACATTCATCAGCGCTGGGCGAAGCTGGGCTACCCATTTCAGCATTTAGTACCATCATTAGCCACCGCATTGGGAAGCTCGGGTGATCGCCCCGTAGCATTGGCAACCTTACTCGGTATCATTCAAAATGGCGGAGTGAAATACCCCACAATGCGGATTGAAAGCTTAGCTTTTGCTCAGCAAACCCCTTATGAAACGCATTTTAGTCCGCAAGTTATTGCCGGAGAGCGGGTTATGATAAAGGAGGTTGCAGACACCTTAAAACAAGCCCTTGCACAGGTAGTCAACGACGGCACAGCAAGGCGGTTAGCCGGTGTATTTCAATTACCTGATGGCAACAGTCTCGCGGTTGGAGGAAAAACTGGCACCGGAGATAACCGCATCGAAAGCGTCAATAGCAGTGGCCAAGTAACCCGCTCAGTAGCGCGTAACCGCACCGCGACCTTAGTGTTTTATATAGGTGACTCCTATTTTGGTACCTTAACCGCCTACGTCGCGGGTAATGCGGCGGATAAATTTAGCTTTACTTCCGCACTGCCTTCACAAGTGCTCAAGGCAATGGCACCTATGATTGCCCCTTATTTAAGTGATGATGCAATCACATCGGCTCAGCCGAGTTATTGCTTACATTAATGAAGCTGACTTTATGATTGTCAATTTTGAAGCCTTTATCATCGCCATCACCTTGCTGACATTAACCCCTGGGCTTGATACCGCCTTAGTGATCCGCAATGCCAGTAAGGGGAATGCCAAAGCAGGATACGTGACCAGTTTAGGTATTTGCTGCGGGTTATTTGTCCATGCGCTGTTTTCGGCCATCGGCATCTCGGCAATTCTCGCCCAATCTGCCCACTGGTTTAACATCATCAAGTGGGTCGGCGCCTTGTATTTAATTTGGCTTGGAATGAGCAGTTTAGTTGGCATCATAAAAAATAGAGTCAATGCAGCAACGATGGCTTCAACAACGCTATTAGATGCCGCCCCCGTTGCTGTGCAATCCACTCAAACCATACAGAGCTTTCAGCAAGGCTTTATTTCCAATGTGCTCAATCCCAAAACCGCTGTATTTTACTTGGCTTTTTTACCGCAATTTATCAATCCAGATTACTCTCCGCTATGGCAATCTTTAACCATGGCAGGGATCCACTTTGTGATCGCGATGATCTGGCAATGTGCTATTGCCGCCAGTGTTGATAAAGCGAAAAGATGGTTAAATCAAGGGACATTTAGCCTTTGGATGGAAGGGTTAACCGGCACCATTTTAGTGGTCTTGGGAGGGCTGCTCCTGTTTGACAACAAGCAAAATTAGCCAATTAAAGATAGCAATTCTACTTTAGCGGCCTAGATGTTCATCAATTAGCTCTGAGAGTTTATCATTGAGGTGCATTTCAAAATCATCCAATTCTTTGCCAAACAGGGTTAAATACTTACACGCTTGCGAGTAAGTTAACTGTTTTCCCGCTAGTAGATACTGGGTTTCTGGCAGTGATTTATCATAACGGGGAACGATTTGCCAACGCACAAAATCGGCATCAACCTCGGCAAATTCCTTGCCTGCAAAATGACAAAAATCTTCAATGTAATCCTTACCCTTAGGCCCTAGACACCCCGGTTCAACGCGAAACAGCACGGTTAGTTTTTTGTCATCGGATAAGGCAGAGACTAGGTTCATTGGCATGAGTTCATTGACGTGAATTGATTAACTTCTATTAGCCTTAGTGTAGGCGAACTCGGTATTGAGCGAAAGCGATAATGATAAACCTTGTCAAGCAAACTCGAGTTTGCTCACTCAACTAATTAGCTTAGTTCTACATATTCTTGAGCTTAATTACATTTGTGAGACGAGTAAATGCTGACTATCCATCCATAATCTTGCGCCATGTTATGCGTACCTCACTATTAATCAGCGATTAATTTGGCCCTCCATGCCGCCCACGGGCGGCATTTTTCTTTCTGTATCCCCAGTAACCTTAACTGCGGTTTTTCGCTTCAATCCACTGCGACATATATTGGGTGCTTTTCATGCTGTGATGACGCAGCATAGCGCCGGTAAAATTAGCTTGGCGATGCGATGTTAAATTAGTTTGTAACTCATAAAGTCGAGTGATTAACTCAGCCCCTAAGGACTGAGCATCATACACTTGAGTTAATAACTGAGTGCCAGCTTCACTGGCTTGCTGCCATTTAGCGCTATCTTGATAAAGGCTCACCGCGGCGTCGATAAAGGCTTGCTCTGTTTCAGCTACCGCGCCGGGCCAAGGGAAACCATTGGTCATGCCTTCAACGCCAATGGGCGTGGTGACACTTGGCGTGCCCATTTGCATGGCGTCAATAAACTTGCCCTTAATGCCCGCACCAAAGCGCAGTGGCGCGAGGCATACCCGCGCATTGGCCATCACGTCAAACGCATCATCAGCCCAGCCTTTAACTAAAAAACCGGTTTTGGGATTATGCAATGCGGTGGCTTTGGGCGGCGGGTAAGCGCCATAAATGTGCAGCTCGGCATCTGGGCATTGACGACGAATATGCGGCCAAAGCTGGCTTAGTTGCAATACCGCATCCCAATTCGGGGCATGACGAAAGTTACCAATAGAGACAAAGTGCGCGCGCTGCGCAAAGGATTTTTTCTCCCCCTCAACGGGAGTGACCATAAAGGGTAAGTGATGCAATATCGTCTCTGGCAACGTAAAGAGCTCGGCTAACAGCTTTATTTCATAGCTCGAAATGATCAGCGATAAATCACTGCGATAGATAGCGGCGATTTCTCGCTTGGCTAGCTCAGAGCTCAATAAATCTGAGCTAGAAAACGCACGCTGCTGCTTGACGGCCTCGTGACGCGCTTGGCGTAAACACTGCAAATCTTCGGTATCAAGCACCCGCAGCGCATTTGGACAGTTTTTTTCTACCCGCCAACCAAATTGCTCTTCCATCATAAAACGATCAAACATCACCATGTCCGGCTGAAGCTCGCTGATAAAGGCATCAAACGAGCTGCAATTTAAGGCAATCGTCACGCTGTCTATGCCCTCTTGCGCCAGATCCACCATGTGCTCGGTGCGTTGTGCTGGGCTTGCAAAGGTGACTTGCCAACCTTGGCTGTTAAATAAACGCAATAACGACATCATATGGCTGCCCGCCGCCGACGAGTTAGGCTCTGGCCAAACATAGCCAATCACAAGAACTTTTTGCATAAGATGCCTTATAAGGGATTAATCAATTCAACTATCAGCTGCACGCTGCGATTGCCGCGAAACTCATTAATGTCTAACCGATAAGCCAGCTCTACCCAGCGGATCATGGGATTAGGCCACTTTTCTAAGTCAACATTAAAGGCAATGGCATCGATGGCTAGCCCACCCGCCTCTGGCTCTAGCACCATTTTTAAATGCTTTTGACCAACCAAACGTTGCTGTAATAACTTAAACTTGCCATCAAACAAGGGCTCAGGGAAGGCTTGCCCCCAAGGTGCTGCAAATTTGAGTTGCTGGGCAAGCTCTATGTTCAGATCGGATGCGGTTAATTCGCCGTCGGTTAATAAGCAGCCTTGCAACACGCTTGGGCTAATATGCTGATTAACCACTTTATTGAGAGCCATTTTAAAGTCGGCAAAATGAGCTAACGGCAATGACAAGCCAGCCGCCATCGCATGACCACCAAACTTAGTAATTAACCCCGGATTTTGCGTATCCACTAAATCCAGCATATCGCGCATATGAATGCCGGGGATGGAGCGCGCAGAGCCCTTTATTTCCCCTTCACCTGCGCTGGCAAACGCTAATGTCGGGCGATAATAACGCTCCTTAATCCGCGAAGCGACCAAGCCTATCACCCCTTGATGCCAATCTTCTTGATATAAGCAAATGGCCGTTGGCAAATCGTCTTCATTTAACTCAAGGCGCTGTAAGGTGCTGATGGCTTCTTGTTGCATCGCGCCTTCGATATCACGGCGATCGCGATTTAGGGCATCAAGCTCAACGGCTAAGGTGCGCGCTTTGGGTAAGTCATCGCATAACAATAGCGACACCCCCAAGCTCATTTCATCAAGTCGCCCAGCCGCATTAATACGCGGCCCTAACGCAAAGCCCAGATCACTGGCCACCAACTGCTGTTGGTTTCTACCTGCTACTTCAATTAAGGCTTGAATACCAGGGCGACAATGGCCAGCGCGAATACGGCTAATACCTTGATGCACTAATATACGGTTATTGGCATCCAACGCGACCACATCCGCCACCGTGCCAAGGGCAACAATATCCAGCAAGCTTGCCAAGTTAGGTGGATTGCCGGTGAAACCGCCGCGCTCGTTAATAAATTGACGCAGCGCCAACATCAAATAAAACGCCACGCCAACACCGGCTAGATTTTTACTGGGAAAACCACAGTCATTTTGATTCGGGTTTACAATGGCATCGGCTGGCGGTAATTCACTGCCCGGTAAATGGTGATCGGTAACCACAACCGTTAAGCCCATTTGTTTAGCCGCCTGCACCCCTTGAATGCTAGAGATACCATTATCAACCGTGACGATCAGCTGCGCGCCCATATCCGCGGCCAACTGCACCGTTTCTGGACTTAAACCATAACCGTAATCAAATCGGTTGGGGACTAAGAAATCAACATTGCGACAGCCCAACATTTTTAATGCCAACACACACAAAGCCGTACTGGTCGCGCCATCGGCATCAAAGTCACCGACAATAATAATGCGCTGCTCTGCGACCATCGCATCATAAAGCACCTGACATGCTCGCTCTATGCCGTGCATCGCACTTGGGGGACACAATGCAGCCGCCGCCATGGAAAGCTCACTGACACAACTAATGCCGCGGCTGGCATAAATTTGACGTAATACAGCTGGGATCTCAGGGGGTAAAAAACTGTCATCCACACGCTCACGACGCTGGATTGAAAATGTCGCCATTGGCTAAACTGCCTCTTTAGAAATACAAAAGGCGACCTAAGCCGCCTTAAAACATACTGTGCGCAATCTTACTGCGCAGTATTCGTGCTAGCTTGCTCAGCTTGTGCCTTTGCGGTCATTTCTTCTAACAAAGGCGCAAGGCGCGCGGCTGGCACATAACCTGGTTGCATTGAGCCATCTGACAACACCATGGCCGGCGTGCCATTGACGCCAAACATGCCACCTAACTCATACTGTTTAAGTACGGTATTATCACAGGTTTTAGCTTGGAAAGGTTGACGACTTTTTGCCGCGTCCATGGTGGCGTTTTGATCTTCAGCACACCAAATAGACACCATATCACGATAAGTTTGTGAGCGCTCACCACCTCTTGGGAAAGCTAAATAGCGAATGGTGATGCCTTCCTTATGGTAGTCAGCCATTTCACTGTGTAGCTTTTGACAGTAACCACAATCCGTATCGGTAAATACAGTGACGACATATTTCTCGTCTTTCGCGGGGTAAACTATCATGTCTTTTTCAAACGCTTTTAACTGCTCTGCGCGAAGTTTAGATTGCGCCTGTTCGGTCAGGTTAGTGACCTCTTTATTCTCTACTTCGTAAAGGTTACCAAAAATCAGATAACGACCCGTTGGGTTACTGTATAAAATACCGCGATTGGTTTTCACTTCGTACATGCTTGGGATAATGCTGCGATCCATGGTAAATGGCTCAATGCCAATAGCCGCTAGCTGCTCACGGATCATTTCAAAGTGTTGTGATTGTTCACGTGCCGCTTCTAAATCAGGATGCTCGGCTTTTAGTGCGCGCAGCTCAGTGACAAGATCACTGTTCTTTTGGTTTTGCTCATTGAGCACTTGCTCCAACTCGGCAATACGCTGCTCTGCTGAACTTAGTTGAGCTTGCAATGCCTTGGTTTGACTGTCCGTAGTCTCAGCGATCACCGGGGCACTGATGGCGCCCATCAAGGCAACTGCTAGCAAGGTTTTCTTCCACATAACAACTCCAAATACTGGTTGAATAGTTGCCTCAGTAAACTAGGCAACAAAAATGGCTACAGCCCAATTATGCACACCCATTGCAAAAGCCCAAGTAGTTTATTCCTGTTTCTTGCAATGTCATTTGCTTATGCCCGTGGATGATGCGCCTGATGCAGGCTTTTCAATCGTTCACCGGCGACATGAGTATAAATTTGTGTGGTGGATAAATCACTGTGGCCCAATAATAATTGCACTACGCGTAAGTCTGCACCGTGGTTTAATAAATGAGTCGCAAAGGCATGGCGCAAGGTATGAGGTGACAAATGCGTGCTGATCTGCGCCACTTGCGCATAATGCTTGATCCTATGCCAAAATGTTTGCCGCGTCATATACTGACCCCGGCGGCTGGGAAACACCACATCAGAACTGTTCTGATTAAGCAGTGCACCGCGCGCCTGATTAAAGTAGCGCTGCAACCAATAAATGGCTTCTTCGCCCATCGGCACTAGCCGCTCTTTATTACCTTTGCCGACAATGCGGATCACCCCTTGACGTAAGCTAATGCGCTCGGTGCTGAGTCCTACTAATTCCGATACACGCAAACCCGTTGCATAAAGTAGCTCTAACATGGCTTTATCTCTAAGCCCAATAGCGTCGTCCAAATCGGGCGCCATTAACAAGGCATCTACCTCTGATTCGGATAAATCAGCAGGCAAATATTTTGGCAATTTGGGATTAACAATCAGTGCGCTAGGATCATCTTCACGGATTTTTTCACGACACAAATATTGATAAAAACGGCGCACCGCACTGAGTAAACGGGCACTAGAGGTAGCCTTATAACCCGCGTCTTGACGCGCTGCTAAATAATCTTGTATATCCGTTCGGCTTAAGGTCAATAAGGCTAAGCCATGCTGATCACACCAAGCTGCAAGGTGGTTAAGATCATGGCGATACGAACTTGTGGTGTTATCACTTAAGCCCCGTTCAAGCCACATGGCATCTAAAAAGTCATCAATTAGCGTGTTCATTGCCTATCACCCCAAGTTTAATTGGCTCGATTCTAAATCACTTCCCTACAAACTCAAGGCACGGCTCGCTAATCGGCCTCAATCCTTGCTAGAATGCGACCAGTTTAACAAAGGGGACTGTAATGAAAATTGGTTTATTTTATGGCTCAACCACTTGCTATACCGAAATTGCCGCTGAAAAAATTCGCGATGCAATCGGCCCCGACTTGGTTGATATCTTCAATATAAAAGAAACCCCACTAAGCAAAACCAATGACTATCAAGTGCTGATTTTTGGCATCTCTACTTGGGATTATGGCGAGCTACAAGAAGACTGGGCAGAGCTATGGCAACAAGTTAATGGCTTATCTGTACAAGGCAAAATCGTGGCGCTTTATGGTATGGGGGATCAAGAAGGTTACGGCCAATGGTTTCAAGATGCGCTCGGTATGCTTCATGATGAGCTATTGCCACAACAACCCACTTTTATTGGTTATACCAGCACTGCGGGATATCAATTTGAAGCATCTAAAGCCCTTGCATCTGACGGCGAACATTTTGTCGGTTTAGCCCTAGATGAAGATAACCAATACGATTTATCTGATCAGCGAATTCAAGACTGGGCGATTCAAATATTGACTGAAATACAAGAGCTTTCATAACAAAGTTAGCCTTTTATCAGTTAAATAATCTGCACTTGCTCAAGTTTTAGTTGCCTGCTTGTTAGCCTAATTAAAGAACTAGGCTAGTATGACAAACTAAAATGAATGGCAAAGGCAGAGCGAAAAATGAGTAAGTCAACACTTGGCAAATTTACCCTAATAAGCAGCGCGTTAGTCCTATTAGGATTAAGCTTTAGTGGCCACAGTGCCGTATACAAATGCCAAGTTAATGGCAAAACAGTCTATCAATCAAGCGCTTGTTTTGTTGGAAAACAAACAGTAATGCATCCGACTAAACATGACACAGGCTTACATGCATCTTGGTTTGCTCGCCCACAAATGTTACCCGCTAGCCCTAGCTGTCAAACTCAGCAGTGCCAATGTGGCGATCAAACCATACCTTTGACAGGCAACCGTGTAGACAACCTGACTACGTCACTTAACGCCATCATCACCGACTGGCAACGTCATCAACAAGCCTATCTCGGCTATCAAGGTTTGTCCGACGAAGAAAAGCTCAGCTCATCTTTAAAAGAGCAAGTAGCTACCTCGGCTTGTAACATTGCCATGTATCAAACCCTGATCAACCAAACTTATTTAAGCGTGTTAAATGACAAGCCTAGCCCAATGCTAAGCGCCGATCAGCAAAAGGCTATTTTCGAAAGCTGCGAAGCAGAAGTTTACGAAGAAAGGGATTCAGAGCAAGCCAAGGCGATTATTGCAGAGTGTGTTACCAAAACGGAGCAAGAAGCCGTAGCCACGATGACAACCCAACAACCCGAACAGACTAAGGCCGATATAGCAGCAAAATTTACTCAACCTGTCAGCGTGTTAAAGTTAAAAAATCCTTACTTAAGCGAATAAATCAAAGGGAGCAAAAAGCTCCCTTGAAATAGATAACCTCGGTTAAACTTTTGAATAAGTTGCCACACTTGTGCGCTTTTTAAAGGTAAACCGAGCAATTAATAATGCACACCCCGTGGGTAACAACCATGCCATGCCGCTATTAAACAAGGGAAGGTAGTTAAAAGATTGCATATCCACACCCGCTACTTTTAGGCCGTCAAGTACACCAAATATCAAAGCAATCGCTAGGACAAATTGATAAGACAATTTTTTGTTAGCAAACTGCTCGCTAAGAAAGGTCAGTGCGACAAGTGCAATGGCCACAGGATACACAGCAAAAAGTACCGGAATAGAAATACTGATTAACTGGCTTAACCCCACATTCGTAACCAGTGCGCAGATGGCGCAATTAATTAAGGCTAACTGGGTGTAATTCCATTTTGGCTGTAACTGAGTCAAAAAAGTCGTCAACGCACTGACTAACCCCACCGCCGTGGTCAAACACGCTAACATCACCACTAAAGCAAGGGCTAACACCCCAGGGGTGCCGAACATAGCAAATACATACTGAGCTAAAATATCGGTGCCTTGAGTTGCCCCCGCTGCAACCGCTTGACTGGTCGCTCCAAGATAAAATAGCGCAATGTAAACAAAAGCAAGCCCAGCCGCTGCGATACAACCTGCGATCATTAAGTATTTATAAATATAAGCTTTTTGATTCACGCCTTTGGTAATGAGCACGTTAACTATCAACATACCAAACACCAGGGCGCCAAACGTATCCATGGTGTTATAGCCTTCCAAAAAGCCATTGATAAAGGCCGAATCTTGATAACTTGCCGTGGCCACCCCAAGGGTATCTAACGGCGCAATAAATACCGCTAGCGCTAATGCCACAAGCAGTAGCACTAGCAGAGGCGTTATGAACTTACCAATGTAGTCCAATAATTTACCAGGATTAATTGCCAACCAAGCAACAACCGAAAAGAACACCACAGAAAACAACGCCAAAGCCACCGAGCTATGCTCAATAAATGGCTTTACCCCAATTTCATATGCCACTAAGCCCGTTCTTGGCGTGGCAAAACTGGGTCCTATGATGATATAGACAGCCAAAGCCAAAATAGTGGCTGCGGTGGTGGGAAGGTATCTAGCCATGGTACTAATGCCACCACCGGCCTTTGCCACCGCAATCAAGGTGATCAGGGGCAAACCAACCGCAGTCACCAAGAAGCCTAACATAGCTGGTACGAGTTCACTTCCCGCTTGCGCGCCAGCCAACGGAGGGAAAATAATATTGCCTGCGCCGAGAAAAAAAGCAAAGGTCATTAAGCCTAGACCCAAGATGTCTAGGCCCGATAAACGGTTTTTCATGTTGTGTGTCCTGTCTATTTATATCAACACTAAAAACCAAACAATCAACTATATAATAATTAAAAGATTGGATAATTAGTCTGTTGTTTTATTTTTTCGCAACAGGATAAAGCAACCCGCCCCCACTTAAAATACCTAGTTTCACCTAGTCCGAATAAAACCTAATCAAGATCAAAAGTTACACAATATAAAACCGAAGCTAAGGCATTTTAAGATAGAAATCGCTAGTAAGCGCAATGTACTCAGATGAATAACCACCCTCTTGATGATGAATCGTGAGCTGAGAGTGCGCCCCCTTGTGCGCTGTTTTGCTAAGGCTAAACAGCATTCTATGAGGAGGCTTATTGGCTTTAGTCACGACATCAACACGCTCGTGTAGATGCAAACCGAGCGACGTTGCTGTCGCAATATAATCAAGTGCAACATCATAAGGGAGCACCATATCACAGCGCCCAGTCGGCGTGAGTAACTGCTCAATCGCGGTGAGCAAATCCATTTTGCTTAAGCTGCCTGTGTGGCGCGCCGTTGCGCGAGCTTGACAAGCTAACACTTGGCCAGCAGGAAAATATGGCGGATTAGAGACAATAACGTCATATTGCTGATTCGAGGCCGCTGCAAATTGCTGAACGCTTTGCTCGATAACCGACACTTTATCTGGCCAAGGACTTGCTGCTACATTGGCCTTAGCTTGTTGCGCAGCTTGTGGATCAATTTCAAGTGCAGTGATGTGACAATGTTGTTCGCTGCGCTGGGCAATTTGTAAGGCGATCAAGCCTGATCCTGTGCCTATATCTAACACCCGTTGAGCGCCGTCAACCTTGGCCCAAGCGCCCAGTAAAATCCCATCCGTGCCCACCTTCATCGCGCACAAATCATGCTCTATATGAAAACGCTTAAAGCTAAAGCCTTGCCTCTTCATGCCCCCTCCTCAGCACAAAAATGCCAACTATACTCTTTGCTTATTGAAATAACACCTATACCCAAGGCAGTGGGAATCCACTATAATCCCCTGCTAATTTAGTTACACTGGAAATCATTATGTCTTTTGCCGATCTAGAGTTAGATCCTACACTCGTTGATGCATTGACCCGAATGGGTTTAGATAAGCCGACTACTATTCAACAAGAAGCCATCCCGCATGCACTTGATGGCCGTGATCTAATGGCAAGCTCACCAACAGGAACGGGTAAAACCCTAGCGTTCTTACTGCCTGCCATCGAGCACATGCTGAATTTCCCTCGCCGTAAGCCAGGCTCTCCGCGAGTGTTGATTTTAACCCCGACGCGTGAGCTTGCCGTACAAATTCAAGTTGAAGCCACCAAATTATGTCAAGACACACCATTAAAAGTCGGTGCGATTATTGGTGGTATCAGCTATCAGACCCAAGAAGATGTGCTCACCAAAAACATGGATCTGGTGGTGGCCACGCCTGGGCGCTTAATGGAATACATAGAGCAAGAAGCCTTTGACTGTCGTGAAATAGAAATCCTGACCTTAGATGAAGCCGATCGCATGTTAGATATGGGCTTTATTGGCACCATGGAACGCATTGCCGAGGAAGCGCGTTGGCGTAAACAAACCTTTTTATTTTCTGCAACCTTGGAAGGTAAAGGGTTAACTCAATTTGCCGCCAAAGTGCTTAAAGAGCCGGTCAGTATTACCGCTGCAGCGCCGCGTAGTGAACGAGGCAAAATTATCCAGTGGGTGCACCTTGCCGACAATATTGAACATAAATTTGAACTGCTTAAGGCAACATTACAAAAACCAGAAGTCACCCATGCAATCGTGTTTGTTAAAACCCGTGAACGCCTGACAAGTTTGGTCACTAAATTAGAAGAAGCTGGCATCAAGTGTTGTTTCTTGCGCGGTGAAATGGAGCAATCCAAACGCACCACGGCTATCATGCGCTTTAAAACCGGTAAAGTGAATGTACTGGTGGCAACCGATGTCGCGGCGCGCGGCATTGACGTTCCAGAAATCAGCCATGTAATCAACTTCGACATGCCAAGAACGGCCGATATCTACTTGCATCGCATTGGCCGTACCGCACGCGGTGGTCGTAAAGGCACCGCCATCTCGTTGATCGAAGCCCATGACATGGAAATGCTAGGCAAGGTAGAGCGTTACATGAAAGAGCCTCTAAAACGCCGAGTGATTGACTCACTGCGACCAAAAAATAAAGAAGCCGCAATACCCAGCAAGAAAAAGCGCCCTGTCACTAAGGTTGATAATAAAAAATCGGCTCCCAAGGAAAAAGCCAAAGCCAAAAAGAACAAAGGCAAACCAGACTGGGCAAAAAAAGCTAAAAATAATAAAGCATAATTTTCTCGCGCCACTTCAGGTGGCGCTTACTCTCCTTCAATATCCGCCTGTTAACCCACTTCCTGATTAACTCCTTGATTAACGCCTTGATTAACTCCTTGGTTTTCTGTCAATTATTTCATCTTTTGCGAAAAAAATAGCAATCTCTGACTAAACTTATAGCGAGCAATAAACGATGGGAGAGATGAATGCTAAAAGTGGACGATTATTTCTCGCCTTCGATACTTGAATGCTCAGCGCAAACGCTGTGGCGTGATCTGGCTGATCATTACCTATGCCAAGAGCATCCCCTGATTTTGCAAATGCAAAATTATGCCAGTATCAGTAGTTGGGAAATGTCTAAAACAACCCAGCTAGCGGCCAATATTATTGCCAAAGTACGAGCGGATAATAGTCAAAAAAGCCTCGCTCAAGCCTTTCTAGAAGAATACAGTCTAAGCACCCAAGAAGGGATATTGCTGCTGTGTTTAGCTGAATCCCTACTGCGCATTTCAGATCCCGCCAGCTTAGACGGCTTATTGCGCGAGCGACTTAGTCAGATTAACTGGAGTAAACATCTCAAAAACTCCGATTCATTTTTAGTCAATGCGTCGACTTGGGCCTTACTTCTAACCGGTCGGCTTACCACACAAGCCGACCAAAAAATGACAATGAAGCAAGGAGTTAAGCACCTTATCAGTCATCTAACCGAGCCCATGGTGCGCAAGGCATTAAATAAAGCCATCAAAATGATAGCCGAGCAGTACATTATGGGCAGCACCATAGAGCAAGCATTAGAAGTAAGCCTTAGCCAAGCTCACCCCAAACATATATCGACTCAAGTGGATTTTTCATTTGATTATTTAACCGAATCAGCCTTGATTAACCAACAAGTTCAACAGGCAAAAAATCAATATATCCAAGCCATTCACCATATTGCTCATCACAATAGAAACCATGGCCAACACCACAGCATTTCCATCAGGTTGTCTGTTTTACAACCGCAATTTGATTATCGCTATCGCCAACGGACAACGGCAGAATTAGTCGCCACCTTGCAACCATTGTTGGAGCTGGCAAAAGCCTTAGATGTGGCGGTTTATATCGATGCTGAAACCGCGACCAAAATGGAGCTTTGCTTAACCGTGTTTGAACGTCTATTTACTCATCCTGCTCTGCGCGGTTGGGACAAATTGGGTATTGCCGTTCAAGCCAACTCTAAGCGCAGCTTAGCCTGTTTAGGCTGGTTGGCCGTGTTAGCTAAAAAAAACCAAACAAGCATTCTAATCCGTTTAGTCAAGGGCGCTTATGGCAGTGAAGATATCAGGCAATGCCAACTAAATGGCCTGAGTGCTGCTCCTGTTTTCACTAGCCAAGCCGCCACCGATATTAGTTTTCTCTGCTGTGCAAGGTGGTTGTTATCCAGTTATGTTACCCCGTACCTTAAGGCTGAGTTTGCTACTCATAATCCCTATACGGTCGCAGCGCTGGAAGTGATGGCCAACCAGCATCCCATAAAACTACAAAGAGTGTACGGCATGGGAGAGCCACTTTATAGCCTGTATCCTCACCCCAATATCTGTGTGTTGGCCGCCTTTGGCCCTCAGCAAAAGTTGGTCCCATTTATCTTGCGTCGGTTACTTGAATTTGCCAGTCAACCTGGCTTTCAGCCCCACCTTCAGACTCAACAACAGCCTTTAAGTGAGCTTATCGAGCACCCCATAGATAAATATGCCAAACTGAAGACAAGTGAACGCCTAACTTTTTCTCCCCTTGATACCCCATTTAGCTTAAATCTTGCCTGCCAACAGGTGCTCTCACAATGGTTGCGAAAGATTGATCCTTACCTAAATCAGATATATCACTCTAGCTCGTTGATCAACGGTAAGTCCCCATTTATCGATAAACATGATGAGCCTGGCGCGAGAGAATTACCTCAGCCACAATGGCGGCCAAACGCGCTCGATGAAACTTATACTCAGCTGCTGTTTGCCAGCCAAGCCGACTGTCACTTAGCCATCGACGCCGCAAAGCAAGGCTATAAGGACTGGCAACACAGCTCCTTTGAGCAACGCAAGCAATTATTAACCGAGTTGACGCCAATACTAATTTCCAACGCACCTCAACTGCTTCCCCTTTATATTCTAAGTACAGGCCAACATCTTTTTGCCGCTGAAAACGAGCTTAAGCAAGCCATTAAGCTATTTGAACAAGTTATCAAGCAAGCCGATGATGTGTTTAATCAACAAGAAATCAGCCTAGCAGATACCACACCTTATCATTGGCAAAGACAAGGCCGCGGGATCTGGCTCTGTTGTGCGACCCCTATTCATCCCCTGATCACCTTGTTACAACAACTCGCAGCAGCACTTATTTGCGGCAATACCGTGATAGTAGCGGCCTCGCCAATAACAGCGCAGATCAGTGCACAGATAGTCAGCCTGTTTTTACACCACGGCATACCGCCAGCATGCTTGCATTTAATTATTAGCGATCCGGCTTGGAGCCTGCCTATGCCCACTCGCTGTATAGCTGAGCTAAGTGGAATTAGTGGATCAATGAATGAAACACAATGTCGAAAGATACATAAAATAAAACAAAGCCTTAAGTCCAGTATTCAATTGCAACTCTCTGGCACAACGATGAATACGATGATTATCGATAGTTCTGCGGCTTTCGACAGATTGATTCCGATTATCTTAACCTTAGCGTTTGATTTAGCTGGCCAGTCACCCACAAGCTTGAAACTAATTTGTGTTGAGCAAGAAATAGCCGAAAAGTTAATCTATTTACTCAGCAATGCTATGATCGAATTAGATATCGCAAATAATGAATTGGATCAAAGCTGTATTGGCCCACTATTAGAGTCGACTAAAGTGGCTGAATTTGTTCAATATGCTGAACAGCTTAGCAAGCACGCCAACTTAATCCGGCAAACGCCGATGGCACATGACCTCAATGGTTATCATGTTGCACCCAGCTTATTTGAGGTAAAGGATATCAAGCACATTAAGCCAGAAATTGATGGGCCAGTGCTGCATATCTATTGCTATTCAAGCAACGCAATCCCCAAGCTAATTGATGACATCAATAGCGTTAACAGCAAAGGTTATTGCGCCATTCATAGCCAACATCAAGCACGATTACGCCAGTTAGAGCACGGCATACTAGGCCGTCACCTGCTCATAAATCAAAGCCATAGCCTATCAATAGCGGCTTATCATGCCATGCTCTATGATGAGCTAGCCTGTCTCGCCTATAGCCAAATGGAGTCAACGTTATGCCAAAACGCTGGCAAGCACTAAACCAATCGCTAAATCATTGGCGTAATCAGCCGCAGCTAGAAAGGTGCCATATTTTTCGTCATTGGATGAGTGAAATCCCGCATCACTTGGCTGCGTTAAAGCTAACCGAACAAGAATCAGAGGCGGTCGATGATATTAGTCGAATATGTGATTATTTTTGTACCCTAGCCGAAATCAAATTAACCCCGTCAACCAATCATCTTAATGGGCTGGTTAAGGTTACTCATTATTACCAAGGCAAGGGAGTCTATTGCCTTGGCAAAGTGGTCTCAGCGCAGGAAGAAACTAAGCCTTCATCGGCATTGGTTGAATCGGAAACATTAGCCCACTTTACCTTACTGGTGTCCAGTGCCATTGCCATCTTACTATGTGGCAATGGTGTCTTTATGCACGCCACACAGCCGTTAAATAAGTGGCAAAAGTCCTTATTGATTTCCCTGTTTCGCGCCTTGCCCAGTAACATTTTTCAGCTGACCACTAGCCTCAGTTGGCAAACCATACATCAGCAACCTGAAATCGTCGGCTCGGTTTACATTCCCCATGACACACCGCAAGTAACCAAGCAGTTTCAAATAGATCTACTTGAGCGCCAAGATAGGTTAGTTCAACAACTTTGTTTATCGCCAAACCAGCCTTTGGCGCAATTATTCCATCCAGATTGGCTCTATCAATTTTGTTTTGCAGTGAAATTAAGTCAGCCCATGCAAAATGCCAATTGCCTTAGCTAAAAACCAATGGAGACAAGAAATTTGATTCTAGCACCTGCAAAAATGAGCCAAAGAGAAGGCAACATCGTTATAGATCAGCAAGCTATACTTTAGATTGATTTTAATATCACTATACTGTTAACCAACAACTTTCTATTACTTGAATTTAATCATTAACAAGGATGTCTCCTATGCTACATCGGTCCACTAAACTGGCATTACTCATTGCCTGTGTGAGTTATTTGCCTCACTCTTTCGCACGTCCTATGGCTGACGAAGCGGGCTGGAAATTTACCTTAAACGTTAATGCAGGCTTTATTCATTCACAATCACAAATGAGCACCGACAGTGACAACAAGGTGACGCGAGACCTAAATAATAATGGTCAAGAAGTCGATTCCGCCATCGTCTTCCCCTTAGCCAGATTGGACTATACCTTTGCCGATTTAAAAACTCAGCTATTTGTCGGTAACAGTTTAGAAAACGTATCCCAAGGCCAATTCCAGTTAGAGTTAGGCGGTAAACACCAACTTGCCAGCGGCAGTACGGTGACCTTAGCATGGATCCCATTATTGCCGAGCTTTCAAAAAACCTGGAAAGATCCTTACTTACAAAATCAAGAACGACAAAAAACCGATCAAGACACACAAGGCTTAAGGTTTGCTTGGGAAAATATTGCAGGTAGCTTATTTAGCGTCAAATACGGCTATGCCAAAAACGACTTAGATCATGAGTTAAGTGGTCAAAGTCTTGCTTTATCAGAAGCCGAGCTTCGCACCTTACGCCGTGATAGCGACTATCATAGAGGCAGCCTAGAAATGTTAGTCCCCTTGGGCAACGGATTGTTTTTTGAGCCAGCGCTAACCTATACCCGAGGCGACGCTAAAGGCGAGGCGATGAGTTATGACGAATACGGCACACGCTTAAGTTTAGTAAAAATGCAGGGGAAGCACAGGATCGCGGGTAATTTATTCTACAGCCACGCAGAGCATGACAAAACCAACCCTATATTTGACCGCAAGCAAAAAGATGATAACTGGGGAGCATTTGCTTTTTATAGCTATAAAGCCCCATTTAACTGGCAAAATGCGAGCTTTACCTTGTTTGGCGCATGGACTGATACCAGCTCAAACATTCGCTTTTACGAATCGAATATGCTCAGCGTTGCTGCGGGTATGGCTTATACCTTCTAAGGAAATTGCCTTAATAATTAGCTAACAGCTTCAATCATAAGACAAAAGCAGCAGCCCGATAAGTACTTCGGCTGCTGCAATTTAATCTCGCCACCATGCCATTCACACACTTTTTGCGCTATGGCTAAGCCTAAGCCATAGTGGCCTTGCTCTCGATTTCGGGTTGCCTCTAATCGAACAAAAGGTTTGAACACCTGCTGCCAATTAGCCACGGGGATCCCCGGACCGTCATCTTCTATGGTTAATAACAAAAATGCGCCCTGCACTGATATCCTAAGCTCAACTTGGTGTTGGGCAAAGCGCACCCCATTCGCCACTATGTTTAGTACCGCGCGGGTTAACCAAACCTTATCGGCACATACCCCTCCCCCTTGGCTATGATTAATCACAGTAAAGGTCTTGTTTTGCTGCTTGGCCAGTACTTGCGCTTGACGTTCAATATCATCGGCTAGCTCATCAAGAGAACACCAAGTTTGTTGCAGTTGTTCGCGCTTTTTCTCTAAGCCCGCAAAATCCAAAAACGCCGTGACCATCTGCTCCATTTGATCTAAATCTTGCTCCATCCGAAGTAGCATGGCATCTTTTTGCTCTGGCGTTGGTGCATCAAGAGCCGCATCAATCCCAAATCGCAAGCAAGCCAAGGGGGTTCGTAAGTCATGGGAGAGGCCGCTGGCTAACATGCGATTTTCTGCAATCAGTTGCTCTATTTGCGCGGCCATGCGGTTAAAGCTCCCCTCCAACCAATGAATATATGAAAACCGACTGGGCGGCACCCGACTGGCTAAATTACCTTTACCAAACTCCGTGGCCATCTTGTGGATCAAGCTCAATCGCCGCGTTAGTGGCAACAACCAAAGTGCCATCAGTAAGCCAGCGCCAATATAAAACGCCAAGGTTAAACCAAGATCTAAGGTTGAATGAGAAGCGACCTTAGGTAAATCAAGATATAACTGATGCTCTGGATGAGCGTTCAAGGAGCGCACCAAATAAGGCCGTTGATCCGACTCTAACAACAACCCGCCATAAGCCAGTAGTTGTTGTTCTAATTCAGCAGGGAGAGCCAATTCATTAATGTGATGTAAGGTAATAGGTAATTGATAAAGCTGCTGCCAAGCACTGACTTGCTCTGCTAACTTAAGGGTTGAAAGTCGCTCGGCTTGTTTTGCAAATCCTTCCATTAAATCAAAATAAATTTGGTATTCACTCTGATAAACGGGTTCAGCATCACTGTCCTGAAACTGATCTAAGGTCCAGCCTAAAAAAAACAAGGATGCCAAGGCCATCACAACTAAACTTAAATAAAGTCGACGCATGCCTATTCCCAAGCATCAGCAACAAACAAATATCCCTTTCCCCAAACCGTTTTGATGCGCTTTGCTTTTCCTTGGCTATCCCCAACTTTGCGACGTAAGCTAGACACGAGTACATCAATGCGCCTATCTAAGCCGTCATACTCCCATCCTTTCATTTTCTTAAACACAGTATCACGATCCAACACTTGCCCAGCTGAGCTCGCCAATAACCAGAGTAACTCAAACTCGGTGGTGGTTAGATTCAAATCCTGCTCAGCGAAATCCGCCCGTTGCGATTTTTCATCCAGTAATAACGAGCCAAACACCAGTTGCGAACAGCTCTGCTGCAACTGCTGTTGACCTAAGCTAACCTGAGCTTGTTGGTATTTTTGTAATTCAGAACGAATACGCGTTAATAACGCACGGGGCCGAACGGGTTTCAATAGATAATCGTTGGCGCCGAGCTCCAAGCCGAGTACCTCATCAAACTCGTCATCACGCGCCGTTAACATAATAATCGGGGCACTATAAAACGTTCTTAATTGCTTACAAACTTGATGTCCATCTAAGCCAGGTAACATTAAGTCAAGCAACACCAAGTCAACTTGGTGCGCTTTAATATATGCGATAACTTCATCGCCTCGACCTAAATGAGCGGTGCTAAAACCTTGATTATCTAGATACTCAATGATCCATTGCGCCAATGAAATATCGTCTTCAACGACCAATATATGCGTTTGATTTTCCATGGCCCCTCCTAAAATAAACGCCAACGGCGCTTCTTATTTTTAGTTTTATACACCCAGCTCACTTCTACCTGAGTTGAAACCAAGATATGACGCTGACCTTTTTCCACCAAGTTATATTGCGTAGTCTGTTGTCCGGTAAATTTAAACTGATATTCACCTTGCGTGCTCTGCTCCCAGCATCTCAGCACTTCAAAACTATCCTGCTCAACCAAGCAATAATCCCCAGGCACTTTGGCATGCCATTGAAACGTCAGCTCAGCTAAGCAATCACGACCTTCACGCAACGCCACGCATTTCTCTGGTTTTACATGTAAATCAAGCTGTTCGTTTAATGACTGTGCGAAAGTCAAAACAGGAATTAACCAGACCAACAACCAAACGCCTGTTATCAGCGTAGTAAGAGGATTAAAAGACATATTTAACCCCCAAATATCCGACGCTTTTTACATCACTATTCGTTATTGGGCTGTTATAAATACTGGGAGAGGCCAAGCCAAACAAAGCGCCGCTATTGAACACCCAGTTTTCAGTGATGGGATATTCCGCCACCAGCATGACATAGCCACCAAATGAGATGCCAGGTTGGTATTGAGGGCGATAGTCATTGGCCTCTGCTGCGCTGACGCCATAATAGTAATTTGCTAATTGAGCTGAGTAGACATCAAACCCAAACCCACCACGGAGATCCCAGTTACCCAGTGGAATAGCTTTACTGACCACGGTTCGCCACATCCAAGAACCGTGGGCAGAGCTAATGTCATTAACTAGCTCTGAGCTAAAGTCCAGATGTTGAAATTGACGAGCTAACTTAAGCCCCACGTTAAAATCATCATCACGCTCTGAGATACCCGCTAAGCGAAGGCCAGCCTTTTTAGTGTAAAAATTACCACTTTCATCAAACCCCGTGGTGTAGGTTCCCCCTACTAGGTCAATTTGCCAATCTGGGCCTTGCCACAGTTGGTAGCCCATAAAGGCGCCGCCGGGCAAATTACTGCGCTGAACATCAAAGTAGAAGTTCTTATATTCCAGAGACAAATTAACATCGACAAAAACACCGATATTTCGTTCGTCATCCACCGCGAGAATATCGTGACTAAAGTCGACGCCAACGCCAGCACTCACGTCCCAGCGCAAGTCATCCCAAAAGGACGTCTCTTGTTGCTCTATGTCGGAGGGGCTATCTGCATGAGCAAGTACTGGCAATATCAATAATGCCAGCAGTAACATGACCATCCCTTGGAGTGTTGTCATTTACTTCCATTTAAATGATTAACTAAAGAAGTGAAAATTATATGTTAATGAAATATTTAATTCAGTCTGTTAGGCAGGATAATTTGTAAAAAATTGTAATGATGCGACTAACTTGAAAAAAGCCGTAGTCAAGCTACGCCAGCAATAGCGGCGACTCAATTCAGTAAATTGAATAACGCCTAAAGGGAAAACAATTACTTACAAATTTTGACTTTTTCCTCCAACTCTTTGACAGACTTTACCTCGCCCTTGCTTCATCTTAATTGGAACTCTTACACCATGACAGGGCATTATCATGAGCAATCACGCCAAGTTCAAAGCATCTAGAATTTGTAAATCACTTTGTTTAGCACTGACTGCAAGCACACTTACCCTTGCTCCAACGTTAGCTTTTGCTGATTTAGCCAAAGAGCCGGGGTTTGATTTTGTATTAAATCTTAATATCGGTGCTGGCGAGGTTTCATCACAACTTAATACGGATAAGAAAAATGCGATCACCAAGGATTTAAACAATAACGGCCACAGCCTCAGTGGCATTGATGCCTTTGTGTTAGGTCGGCTTTCATACACCTTATCAAATAAAAAAACGCAATTTTACCTTGGTAACAGTGAAGATGACGTCGTCTTAGGTGACTTTAAAGTTGAACTCGGCGTCAGTCAGGAATTTGATAATGGCACCGTTTTCTCGCTTGCTTATGTGCCGCTACTCTCTGTATCCGATGCGTGGCAAGACCCTTTTCTAGTTAACCAAAAAAGACGTAAAACCGATGTCAAGTCACAAGGCTTAAGAATGAGCTTTGAGAACCTGTTCTCGCTGCCGTTAAAAGTTCGATACAGCTGGGCTGAAGCCGAGTACGACAAAGAGCGCAGTGGTTACAGCGACCCATTAAATCTCACTCCTGAGCAACAAGCTTTATTAGTGCGAGATAGCCATTATCATCAAGCCTATGTTGAATATGCATTTGAAATAAGCGAAGGGATAGTGATCCAACCGGGATTAACTTACACCCTAGGTGATGCAAAAGGTAAAGCCATGCGTTATGACAATGTGGAATTACAATTACCTCTGCTTACTCTGATTAGTGAAAGAAGCTATCTCGCCACCAGTGTCTTGGTCGGCCAAGCTAATTATGACGAGCGCCATCCTGTGTTTAATAAGGTTCGTAAAGACAACGAGTTTGGTGTGTTTGCCTTCTATAGTTACAGTGAGCCCTTTGATTGGGAAAATACCACGTTTACCGCCATGGCCACCTATAGCGAGAAAGACTCAAACATCAATTTTTATGACGAAGAAGGCGTAGCGGCTTCGATTGGTATGGCTTATGCGTTTTAAGCTTAACCAGTAACTAACATCAACTTCATTAGGTACATAACATCAAAATTCGGTGCGAGCATTAAAAGCGCGCACCGATTCTTGATAGCACTGCCACAACACAATACACAAGGCGCTAATGTCTTTGTTTTGCTGATGCTGTGCCACCAGCTCTTTCGCCACCACAGCCAACATAGGCAAGGCAAGTTGCTCACTCAAACGGATCAAGGTGGCACTGTTTTGCGCCACCCCTTGCTCTTTGGTTAGGGCTTCGGCGGCTTCAGCTAAATCAAACAAGGCTTGGGGTACCTCAGGTAATAAATGCTGCTCTGTATCTAAAATGTGCTTTTGTTGCATCTCTTCATTACTGGCGAGTAAGGTCAAGTCTGGCTCTTTAGGTAATTGAGTTTGCAGTAATTGCTCAAGTTGACTGAGGTTATCCTCATCACTTGGCACCGATGAAACGGGTAAACAGCGCAACAGATCAAACAAGCTAATGGGGTAAGTCAATAGGCCATCAACACGCATTTGGTACTGGTGCACCCCTTGCCAAGACCATTGTTGACTAGCGGCCACCAATAAAATATCGGGCGGTAACACTGCGTCTAACTCATTAAACAGCTCAGAATAATCAACTCTAAGGTTATCTTGCTGAGGTTGCTGGCCTTGGCCGGATAGGTAACTTGAGTTGCAATCAACCACGACACAGATTGATTTTGATTGCGTGGCAGCGCTTTGTACCAGTGGCACCAGTGATGCGATATCAGCGACGAACTGAGCATTAAACCCTTGTTGAACAAGCTGCTCAAATAATGAATTTAAGCCATTGCCAACTAACATAAACTGCCACTGATTAGCTTGGGCCGTACTGACAAGATGATGCTGCTGCGCCACTTGTGCAAGCGGCGACAACATGCTGGGCATCTGCCAGCGCATACTTTGTGCTCGCTCGGGAGAGACATCAAAATAGCTGACCAAGGCGTCCAACTCATCCTCTAACTGGCATTTTAACTGTTTGACTAACATGGCATGGGCGGGGTGATTAACGTCCAAGTAAAGATACTGGCAAGTTTCTATCAGCTGAGGAAGTAATTGAGCCCAATGTTGATAAGTACTCGAGCGTAATGCGCCAAAATAGTTCAGACGCTCTTTTAAGTCGGCAACTTCATCAGCAAAGCAAAGCTTGAGATGGCGAATTTGCTCGCATCGTTGCTTATCAGTTTCCTTAATTTCCAATAAGGAAAGGCTTAATCTGCGCTTTTCCTGCTCTAGTTTGGCTTTAAGCTCTCGCTCACGAGCAAAATGCTTATCTAACTGCAATTGCTTGTGCTGTAACGCGGTTAACTGTTGCTGCTGCCAGTATAACGCATCCAATAGCGGCTTATATTCAACCGCGCCCATTCCCTTTGCAAATAACGGCTTACCTTCATAAATTTGCGCTTCAAGCTGCTGGTACTCCGCCATACGCTCTTGCTTTTGTTGGTAGATTTTTTCCTTTTCCAATCGATACTTACGCCAACTGATCCACTGAGCCATCAATAACAAGGCAATAACCAAAGGCTGTAGCGGGGCCACCCACTGCCAAAGGCCACTAAAAAAGGCATAGCCTTGCGGCCAAAAATCAACCTCGATGGGCACACGCAATGTCACCCAAGGCTCGGGATATATCACAACGAATAAGACAATGCACAAAGCGTAGCTAACACGAAAAAACAGTACCCTTAAACTTGGCATCATAGCGAGCGTCCTTGACCGTCTACCTTGTCGGCATATCACAAGTATAGACAGCTTTGCTCACCCATTGAGGCTGACCTTGCTGATTGTCGGTTTCTATACCCAAGACACTTCAAGATGCAGGATTCAGAGCCGCTCATTCTGTTCAGTTTGAGGCAAAAAGACGAAGGAATGGCATTCCCTTGCGAGACTTTTTAACGACAAAATGGACATAATGAGCGGCTCCCAAAGGGCGAGTTTTGTAGGCTGTTATGCTTTGTTGCTGATTTTCAACGTAGTTTAACAACCGTGAATCACTATGTCTCAAATCAGCGTCGCGCCTAACAGCCTACAAATTCTCGCTGAACAAGCATCTTGAAGTAACTTGGGTATATAACCAAGTTATCTCAAGATGCTTTATGCTTGAAGGGATACCTTTATAGCTAAAACATTAAAACCAAACTAAAACCAAAGACCACACTATGAGCCATACTTTAGAGCAACTGAAGCTTGTCAGCCCATTTACTCAGCTGCCCAATGTCCTTTATCGGCATGTGTCACCGACTCCTTTGCCCCATCCGCAGTTGGTGCACACCAATCAAGCGGTGGCGCAGTTACTTAATTTGGCTCAAAGCGAATTAAGCCGCGCCGAATTTGTGCAACTGTTTTCAGGGCATACCCTACTAAACAACATGCAACCCGTGGCCATGAAATACGCTGGCCATCAGTTCGGTATTTATAATCCTCATCTAGGTGATGGCCGAGGCTTATTGATGGGGCAAGTACAAGATCAGAACAAGGTAATTTGGGACTTACACTTAAAAGGCGCCGGTAAAACCCCATTTTCCCGTCAAGGCGATGGTCGCGCGGTTTTACGCTCAAGTATTCGGGAATACCTGTGCAGTGAGGCGATGCATCATTTAGGCATTCCCACCACTCGCGCATTATGTTTAATTAGCGGTGATGAGCCAGTCAAGCGAGAGCAAGTTGAAACCGCTGCAATGCTTGTAAGGGTAAGCAAAAGCCATATCCGATTTGGCCATTTTGAATACTTATATCACAGCAACCAGCACCAGCTTTTAGCTGTGCTTGCTGATAGCTTAATTCAGCAACACTGGCCCGATTTAGCCGAAAATACATCACCTTATCAAGCCATGTTTGAGCGTATTATTGAGCAAACTGCGCAACTGATTGCCAAATGGCAAGCGGTCGGTTTTTGCCATGGGGTGATGAATACCGACAATATGTCAATCCTAGGCGAAACCTTTGATTATGGCCCGTTTGCTTTTTTGCAGCGCTATCAGGCCGATTATGTTTGTAATTCATCAGACTACGAGGGCCGTTACGCCTTTAATCGCCAAGGGGATATCGCGCTGTGGAACCTTACCGCATTAGCTTATGCCTTAACCCCCATAATCAGTCATGATGAACTTAATCAATCCCTTGAAAAATTTGAACCTCAACTGATCCATCATTATCGCACGCTAATGCTAGGTAAACTTGGATTAGCCATCGCGCAGCCGCAAGATGGGGATTTAATCCGTGAACTTTTGCAGCTAATGGCCACACACCACGTTGATTACAGCACGTGCTTTCGCCGTTTAAGTCAGTGTAAAAACAGTCAGCAAATGCAAGATCTGTTTAACCAGGATCCGGCATTTACGGCATGGTTTAACCGTTACCTTAAACGTGCTTGTTTAGAGCACATCAATTGGCAACAGCGACAAACCCAAATGTGCCAAGTTAATCCCAAATACATTTTAAGAAACCATTTACTACAGCAGGCTATCGCCAAAGCCGAACAAGGTGATTACCAAGAAATGGCCCGTTTATTTAATTTGCTTGCGCATCCTTTTGATGAGCAGCCAGGATCCGAATACTATGCCATGCCCGCCCCTGCCGGTTCACCGCAAATGCCGTTAAGTTGTTCATCTTAAAATAGTTAATGACATTTTATGACATAACGCAAAAAACTCGCCTATGCCTAACTACAAACGATGCATTTGTGAACAAGTTAGAAATTTTGCCGTGAAAGGATTGCGCTTAAAAAAAAACAGCGGCATGTTGAACTTAACAAGGTTCAAAGGAGTTGAGCATGTTTTATTTATTTGTTGCCATTTCATTAGTGACCATGATGGTATTAATCCATCGTAACTGGGTGTTTGAAAAAAAACTTAAGCCTCTGAGTTTATTTCAGTTTTGGCTAGTAGCCATCACTAATTTTGTCCATGTATTGTGTTTCAAAGATCCCATCAGCTTCGCCCAAGCCTACCCAAGCCGAGTCCGTTAATCGGCTAACAAGGTATTATTCTTTGTATTTTGCTTAACTGCATTGACTTGCAGTTAAGCGTATTCATTTTTTGCTTGCTCATTTTTATTGCGCCACACCGTGCCGACTTAGCTGCATCCGCTCGCTTAAACTAGATCTATTCAAAAACACCCGCTATGAATCAAAGGTCGCTTTTGGGGTATTACTTTTGCTCCCTGCCACCAAGCTGTACAAAAACAAACCACCTAAAGATGTTGCTCAGTTTCAGTTGACTGAGATAAAGATCTCATAATTCATAATTGGTACAACAAAATAATCTGCCCCTCAGAAAAACCCAAAAAACCCTAGCCAATACATAAACTTTTAATCTATATCCTTTAACAGCAAACAGTTAGCAAAAAAATAGGGGGGATATAGAAAGTTCAAAAAAGCCATTTTGATAAACCATTTAATAACAATAGTATAACAAGTGCACACCCGAGCAAAATATTGAACTGTAAAACAACAAAAATACAGTGTATAAAGCCGTTAAAAATATCAAACGCTTATATCGCTCATAAGAAAAATAAATACATGAATCTGATTTAGATCAGTAAACCCAATAGCAAAGCCATTTTAAATGCACCCCAAAGGATGTCCGTCAAACGGATACAAGACGCTTTAATTTTTTAGGGATAATAGAGGGAAGATATGAACTCACCAAATAATCCAACTGAATCAAAACCACCAGCAGAGCAAAGTAACTATCAGCAAAAACACAAGCCTGCCAGTGAGTTTAACAGCCGCAATGAATATCTAGAGCACGAGCTCGAGATCATGGAGCTAAAGCGCTGGAAGCTAAATTTACCTGGTCGTGATTACCGCATCGAAGTGGAAGACTGGGTTCCCGCCTTTGCTGCCACCATTGGTAAAATCGTAATGGTAACAGCCATGGTGGCCGCTTTTGCCGCACAATTTAATTTGTCACCCGAGTTCATTGTTGAAAACGTACGCTACGAGTTACTTATCGCCGGCGTACTGTTTGTGGTTTTATTTTCTGCCTTAATTAACCCGCTTACCAACTTGGCCGGTACTCATGGCCCCATGATCCCGCTGATTCCCTTGATTGCTGCGGCCGGAGGCCATCCGCTCGCCTTAGGTATCATGGTAGGTGTGTTTGGTTTACTCCTTAGTGCCAGTAAAGGCGGCTCTAAACTCGTTACCTTAACCGGTGAAGGGGTTCGCGGCGGCTTGTTAATTTACTTAGGTGCCATGGGGCTAGTGGGTCAAATCAAGAAATTTGATGAATGGTCTGTCAATATCGACCAAGAGCCCGTGTTCTTTGTGGTTATCTTCGCCACTATCGTGATTTACGCTTACCTTGCAAAAGTAGAAAAGCGTTGGTTAGCTATTCCGCTTTGTTCGGCCTTAGCCGGTATCATAGCTTACGCTATGGGCACGCCATTTAGCTTTGTTACCGAGCCAGGTCTACCTAACATGAGCCCATTCTATTGGTGGGGTGAAGACACAGGTTGGCAAATGGGTTGGCCAGAGCTGCATCACTATATTGCGGTTATTCCATTCGCTATCTTAGCCGTCGCCATGTGGTCACCAGATTTCCTTGGTCATCGCGTATTCCAAGAGCTGAACTACCCACGTAAAGCCAACAAGGTACTGATGAACGTGGATGACACCATGGCGGTATGTTCGGTGCGCCAAATTGTTGGTGCCGGTCTTGGTGGGGGTAACTTAGCGTCTTCTTGGGGTACTTACATGATCCCAGCAGCGATTGCTAAGCGCCCAATCCCAGGCGGTGCGGTACTAACTGGCTTAGTGTGTGTGCTTGCCTCTATCATCGGCTACCCAATGGATCTTGCAATGTGGGAGCCAGTACTGCGCGTAGCACTACTTGTAGGCGTATTCTTGCCTTTACTTGAAGCGGGTATGCAAATGGTTCGCAGCGCACAAAACTCACAAAGTGCGGGTATCTGTATGTTCTCATGTGCACTGGTTAACCCAGTGTTTGGTTGGGCGCTAGCTATGTTGCTAGATAACTTAGGTCTAACCGGTGACAAAGAGCGTGCAGAGTCACTTTCTTGGACCGATAAACTAACGATTCCATTGATCACCTTCATTATCTGTGTAGGTTCATTGGCACTTGTTGGTCAATTACCAGGTTTCCCTGCGCTATTGTAATCACGCTATTTTTACCAAGCCTAGGATCAGCTAGGCTTGGTATTTTGCTAAAACAACGAGTTGAAATGCCCCCCTCAAAGTGCCACACGCAAAATAATTAATCGTTTTTACCCAGCTAAATTAATAAATCTATTTTTAAACAAGTAGATAATAAAACCCACACAAATTACCGTCCATTTAATCCAGTCACTGCAATTGACAAATCAATAAAAAGCAAAAAATTGAGCTAATCTAAAATATAGGTCTCCAAAAATACTCAACGTTAGCTGGTGGAGAAGAAGATGAAGGTCCTTACTGAGAATCAAGATCAGGCTTTTTCTATTGATTTAAAGCACGCACTGATTTGGATCGCGCGAGCGCTAGATTATGTTGGCATAGATGATAATCATCATGGCCATCGTGTTGCCTATATTGCCTATGAAATCGCCAAACAATTAGGCTGGGACCAACAAAAACAAGAATTTTGTTTTATGGCTGGGTTACTACATGATTGCGGCGTCTCACAATCTGAAGAGCATATTGCTCTAGTTAGTAAGATGACACCGGATAATAGCCAACGTCATTGCGTAGCGGGTTACCAAGCTCTAAATAGATGCCATCTACTCACTCGATTTGCCAATATCGTGCTATTTCATCACACTCATTGGGCAGACCTAATCCATACTGACCTCCCCCCCTACGATAAAGACATTAGCGCGATTATCTTTCTTGCTGACCGACTAGACTTCATCCGAGCTCGTTATCTAAATAAACAAAATAGTAACCTCATCACATTACACAAACAGGCAATAAGTGAAGAGCTTCAGCAACAAAAAGGCAGTTTATTCAATCCAGACTTTGTTGATGCACTCGTTAAGCAAGTTGCTAAAGATGGTTTTTGGTATTCCATGGAATCGGAGCACATAGAAAGTCTCCCCCTTTCATTTACCCATCTTGATTGGCTAAAAATGAACTTATCCCTTGACGCTTTAACCGAACTCGGCCGCTTTATTGCTGGTATCGTTGATGCCAAAAGCCCCTTTACCTATCAGCATTCACTCAGGGTTGCTGACCTAGTACGATTTCTTGGTGCCAGAATGCAACTACCTCATAAGATTTGCCGAATGCTTTATGTCGCGGGGTTAGTTCATGACATAGGTAAGCTTCGCACACCCGATGCGATCTTACACAAGCCAGGCAAGCTCACCAATGAAGAATATGCCCATATGAAAAAGCACGCGGTGGATACAGAAATTGCTTTGCATATGGTGTTCCCTAACTCGAAGATAGGAGAATGGGCCTCAAGCCACCATGAAAGATTAGATGGCAGTGGATATCCGTATAATAAAACCGCTAACGAACTGGATTTACCTTCACGAATTATTGCCATTGCCGATATATTTCAATCACTTTCACAGGACAGACCCTATCGCGGAATAATGAGTCAACAAGAAATTATCGCCATTATGCAACCTATGGTAGATCAGCACCGGCTAGATCCAGATGTCTACGCTTGCCTTATCAAGCACCTAAACGAATGCTATTTCATCTCGACATCACAAGCTAACATCGAAGAACTAACGACCACAGCCGTCTAAAAAATCAGTCACATTGATGCGGTCGAATATTTCAATTTGGCTAGGCTTCAGTTTTTAGGTCCGGCACTGGCTTAACAATAGACACCTGAGCTAACTGTTTATTCCTTTGTTTAAGATAAAAGTAAGAGACCAGCAGCAATACCGCGCCGATAGCCATAAATGCCACAACTTTTTGCACCAAAGCAAAACCGGCCATGTCCCAAAATATCACTTTGATCAAAACAAGCGCATACAAGGCACTGGCCAATCTGATTAAACGCTGTTTTCTCACCTGTAAACTCAACATCATCAGCCAGCTACCATGTGCTACCAAAGCCACTGAGCTTAATGGCGCAAACACCTCAGGACCCAAGCTGTAACCGGTTAATAAATAAGCGGCCATAAAGAGCCCATGCCAAAGTAGCAATAAGCCTAGATAATATGCCGATAGCGCACGTTTAATCGGGGTGTAAAATAGCAGCCAACCTAGGCCAAGTAATGCAATGCCATCAAATAGGGCGAATAATAGAACGTCGCGCTGTTCATAATGTAATGCTAAGGCGTGCAAGCCCATTAAGCTAAGCGTAGCCATCACCACACAAGCGAGAGCCAGTCGCCAACTTGGACGAATAGCCCCTTGCAGTGGCCAGCGATTTAAATCATTCCACCAGCAAGCAAAAGCCACCAGCACAGCGGGCGCGAACCAATCGGTGAAATAATAGGTCAAGGCTAACCCGGCAATAGCCATAAAATAAGGCTTCACCGGATAGGCCATGGCTAATGGTTTAAAGCGCGTCAGGTAGCGTTGACGGCTTGGGTAAACATAGCTATACGCCATTATCGCAACTAAACCTATCCCTAACCCCAGCACGCCATTAAAATCTTCACTTAAGATAAGGTATAAATTGAATCCGCTCGCCAGCATCAGCAACATCATGGCCAAAGAGCGCAATAAAACATGGCGGATCGGCACATGCAAGGCCAAGGCAAACGCAGCGCAGCCCCATAGACTAAACCAAAGCGCGTCAGGAAACTTAGTGGCAACATAAACACAAATGGCCACCAGCAAAGAGAAATAATACGGAACGCTTTTTCTTAACAAGGTGAGAGGTTGGTGTTTAAACAGCCAACCGCGCCACTGGGTTAAACGAATTCGCAATGCGCTAAACACAACCAAACCTATGCCTAAGGACAACCAACCTTGAGGTACTTCGGCAAATAAGCTGATCACCATGGCGATGTTGGCCAAGCAAACCAGCGCCAGTAATTGATAACGGAACCAAACATGCGCCAGCCAAGCATGCAAAGCAAACACCACCAGTGCACAGCCCCAAATAGAGATAGCTAGGTAATACGGCCAGCGCCATAAGAAACAAAGCAGCGCCGCCACCACGACAGAGAAATAGACCGGCGTCAGTTTGAGTAATACAGACAACGGTGCTAACGCACGTAAACGCGCTCGGCAACGAGCGACATTCAGTTCAATCGCCGCGAACATGGCGCAGCCAAGCAGTAAAGCAAGCCAGCCTTGCCAAATGCCAACGACCACAGCCTGCGAAAAGGACAGCAATAGCGCCACAACAAGCAGTAGCAAGGCTTCAATGCGCAGTATTTTTACCTTGCGCCAATAATCTAAGGTCAACGCAATGGCCACGCTTAACCATGCAGCCAGTGACACCCAATCCAGAGCCACCTTACCCACTTTAATCGTAACGTAAGCCGGAATCGCCAAGTAAACAAGTAAGTTCATCCCTCTTGCAACAGGCAATAAGGCAGAGCTTGGCAAATAACGACAATAAACGCGATAAGTTAACCACATTAGGGCAAATACACCCACACGCGCCAGTTGCCCTAATAAATCTTGCTCAACAAAGCGCCAGCTTTGTGCCTGCTGGACACTGGTTAGGATCTGAATGAATAAAGGTAAGTAGGCCAACCAAGACAATATCTCGGTAACAGGTAAGGCTTGACGCGTAGTACGCCACAGCAATAAGGGAGCCACAAATAGGGAAGCCACCAAGACATAGGATGGCTGCCAAATATAACAACTGAAATAAACAAATAACGCCAACAGCAGCGAGAGCAATTCGGCAAGTCCTTGCGTCACGCCCCGCTCGGCTTTGCCAAAGTCAGTACCGACCAAATCAACATAATGATGCAGTAACCGCTCACAGCCACGTACTATCGCCAAGGTGATAGCAAAGCTCAACCAAGGCGCACTCACCCCAAATGCAGCTAAAGTAAACAAAGGCGCCGCCGCTTCGCTGGGTATCAGTAATAAATTGATACAAGTGTAAGCGGTGCTAAGCAAACCAATCACTAACAGCACATAAGCTTCACCACGAACAGCCAAGTAACCATGGCGTAACCCTAACCAAAGTAACAAGGCCCCTTCAAGTGACCAAATAACCCCTTGAAATTCAGTCGAAACCAAAATGGTGGCTGCGAACCCTGCGAGCACACCCGCAAACACTAAACACAGGTGTTTCACCTCATTCTGCTTGCGCCAATAAGCGAACAAACCAAGGAATAACAAGCTATTGAGGGCTAATACTTTGCCTCCCCAATTATCCAGTTGCAGCATGGCCAAGATAAAAAAGGCCAATTGCGCCACGGGTATAGCCAGCAAATGTTGATCAAATTTTAGCTTACGCAATTTCACTATGCCCGTAAGGGTATAGAGTAAAAACAGTAAGTTAATAGACAATAAAACTAACAAGGTGCGCCAAACATCAAGCTGCGCATGAAAATCAATCAACAGAATAAAGGCTTCAACACTGGCGATATGGGTCATGCTCGCCAAAGTAAGCAGACCATGCCAACGCAACAGCTGACAAACTCGCCAAGCAAACACGGCCTGCAATAAAATATAAGGCAGATAAAGGGTTGGATAGTTCTGCTCAACTCCAAATACTAAGGGAGAAAACGCACCGCCGAGCAAAGCAATCACGGCAACGATTTCTGTTTCCAGTTTTTGCGCAAAACCATAACCGACCAAGGTCACCGCGGCTAACCAAATCAGTGATGATAAGGGGTTAAGCAGCCCAAGATCAGGGCCGGCAAAATAGGCACATAAATAATTTAAAATGATGGCCAGACCAACGAGTCCCGAGCCATATTCAGACATATCCGGTTTCTTTTTATAGACCCATAAGCCCGCCGCCAGAATGGAGTTGGCAAATAACACAGAGACCGCAATACGCATGCCATCACTAAAGACATGGTGCCATGAATATTGCAGCAAGTAGCCAAACCCTAAGGTTAATGCCGCAATTCCCGCCAAGGTCATTAAAAACACAGGACCAAGACCGCGCTGCTGATAATGGGTGTAGAAGCCCTTTAACTGCCGAGATACCTTAGCAATTGGCCCTAACAAGGCATCGAGCCACTCATTACTGGCTTGCTCAAGGGCATTTTTTTGCATTTTTTGTGGCAAAGACTCAGTAGCCTTGGCGCTCGTTTGCTGCAAAGTGACAGACGTGCTTGGTTGAGCCGCCGCTGAATGAACCACTTTTGGCTTTTGTGCTGGTTGTTCAGCTTCTTGTATCGGTGATTTTTCTGCTGTGAGTGAACGAGTAATCGGCGCCGCTGGAGGTGTGATGTTTGTTGCTGGTTCAACAAGTGCAGTATCACCTACCACAGGCATACTCGGCGCTTGTGCCACAGAGCGCAATGGCGGCGTTTCAACCGCGACTTCCATTGACGTCGTGGTGACATTGGGCTCAAGGTTGGCCTTGGCCATTTCGCTTTTAATCTCGGCAAGCTGACCTTCTGCTTGGTCAATGCGTACCGCTAAATCAATTTGATGATGCCGCAATACTTGCAGCTCGTTTTCCAACGCGGTAATTAAATGCTTCAATGCTCACCTTACTTTAATAACAGGTATTTGCTGGCCTATCGAACTGTTTTGCCACCTGTTAAATCAGAACAAACTCGGGACAGATAATAACTAGTAAATAAACAAAACATCAATCTGGTTATGCCAAAACCCTGCGCTAAATCGATGAATTTCAATGGGTCAAGGAGACTTAAGGATTAGGTTATCTATTTAGCCTCAATTCTGGTTAATGGAGCCAGCCAATAAATATTGTATGAATAAGTAGCAAAACTTCGTTTTCAGGGATGAAAACGCAGAGCGTATAGGGACATATTCACCGCGTTTTTGCGGATTATTCATACGATATAGCTTATCCAAAGCTCAGGTTATTTATTCATATACCAGTGATTGCTACTAGCCAATTTGACGTTCGCCTCTTTGCTAAAGCGTATACCTGATTGCTTTTTAGTTCTGGATCATACCTATACCCAAGTTACTTCAAGATGCTTGTTCAGCGAGAATTTGTAGGCCTTGGCCGTAGGTCGTTAGGCGCGACGCTGCTTTGAGACATAGTGATTCACGGTTGTTAAACTACGTTGAAAATCAGCAACAAAGCATAACAGCCTACAAAACTCGCCCTTTGGGAGCCGCTCATTATGTCCATTTTGTCGTTAAAAAGCCTCGAAAGGGAATGCCATTCCTTCGTCTTTTTGCCTCAAACTGAACAGAATGAGCGGCTCTGAATCCTACATCTTGAAGTGTCTTGGGTATATGATGATTGCACCCACCTCGAAACAAAGTAGAATAACGCCATCATCGCTTTTGATTAGCCGTTGCGGCGAACAAATAAGCAAAGCCGACATGCTTTACTGCCATTTGCAATGACGTGCACTATCATTTAGCCGATACTTTTTGACTCGTTTTTAACGGTATATTTAAAGGACATTTTAATGGCGCAATTTATTTACACCATGAACCGCGTGAGCAAGGTCGTACCGCCTAAGCGTACGATTTTGAAAGACATTTCTTTAAGTTTCTTCCCCGGCGCTAAGATTGGCGTATTGGGTTTAAACGGTGCGGGTAAATCAACCTTACTGCGTATCATGGCTGGCGTTGATACGGAAATTGAAGGTGAAGCGCGCCCTATGCCGGGCATCAAGGTTGGCTACTTACCCCAAGAGCCAAAGCTAGATTTAGAAAAATCAGTGCGCGAAGTGGTAGAAGAAGCCGTAGCCGAAGTAAAAAATGCACTGGTTCGTCTTGATGAAGTGTACAACGAATATGCTCTTGAAGATGCCGATTTTGACGCCCTAGCCAAAGAGCAAGGTGAGTTAGAAGCCATTATCCAAGCACATGACGGCCATAACCTAGACAACCAACTTGAGCGTGCTGCCGATGCGCTACGTTTGCCCGAGTGGGATGCTAAAATCAAACACCTATCGGGTGGTGAGCGCCGTCGTGTAGCGATTTGTCGCTTGCTACTTGAAAAGCCAGACATGCTGTTATTAGACGAACCAACCAACCACTTGGATGCAGAATCCGTGGCTTGGCTTGAGCGTTTCTTACACGATTACGAAGGCACTGTAGTGGCCATTACCCATGACCGTTACTTCCTTGATAACGTAGCTGGCTGGATCTTAGAGCTTGACCGTGGTGAAGGTATTCCATGGGAAGGTAACTACTCTTCTTGGCTTGAGCAAAAAGATGCGCGTCTGCAACAAGAAGCGTCACAAGAAAAAGCTCGTAAGAAGTCGATTGAAAAAGAATTGGAATGGGTTCGCTCAAATGCCAAGGGTCGCCAATCGAAAAGTAAAGCACGTATGGCACGCTTTGAAGAGCTTAACAACCAAGACTACGCCAAACGTAACGAAACCAATGAACTGTTTATCCCAACAGGGCAACGTTTGGGTGACCAAGTTATTGAAGTTAGCAACCTTAAGAAATCATTCAACGATCGCGTGCTGATTGATGATCTGTCTTTTGCCATTCCAAAAGGCGCGATTGTCGGTATTATCGGCCCCAACGGTGCGGGTAAATCGACCTTATTCAAGATGATCTCTGGCCAAGAGCAGCCCGACTCAGGTGAAATTAAAATTGGTGAAACGGTGCAATTATCGAGCGTGGATCAGTTCCGTGATGCCATGGACGACAGCAAAACCGTGTTCCAAGAAGTCACCGGTGGCGGTGATATGATGCAGGTAGGTAATATCCAAATTCCTAGCCGCGCCTATGTCAGCCGTTTTAACTTTAAGGGCACCGACCAACAAAAACGTGTTGGCGAGCTATCAGGTGGTGAGCGCGGCCGCTTACATTTAGCTAAGCTGCTACAAACAGGCGGTAACGTGCTGTTACTGGATGAACCAACCAACGATCTGGATATCGAAACCCTACGTGCATTAGAAGATGCGCTATTAGAGTTTGCCGGTTGTGCCATGGTTATTTCCCATGACCGTTGGTTCCTTGACCGTATCGCTACCCACATTATCGACTACCGCGATGAGGGCCAAGTGAACTTCTACGAGGGTAACTACACCGAATACGAAGCTTGGTTGAAGAAAACCTATGGCGCGGCGGCGGCAGAGCCACACCGCATCAAGTACAAGCGAATTTCTTAATCGCTCTAAACGCCCTGCTCTGCAGGGCGTTTTTCTTGGTAAAGTCGCACAATCATCACATCTTAGTTATGCTTAAAAACAGAGTAAGTGATCTCTAATCAAAAACGCGCTAATCTGCCGTTTGTGCCAACGGCAATCGCCATTGAGGTCAATTTAACGACAGGAAATATAGCATGTCTGAACGTAGAAAATTTTCCCGCGTGGTCTATGAAGCCAGCGCATCTCTTGAACTAGGTGAGCAACATTGGCCAACGCAATTATTGGATTTATCCCTTAAAGGTGCTTTAGTTAAGACGCCTGCATCTTGGAGCGGTCAAACAGGTGAAGAATATGTGTTAAATTTCACTTTAGGTGAGAGCAACATAGAGCTAAGCATGAAGGTCATTCTTTGTCATCAGCAAGCCGATCACCTTGGCCTAAAAACCACCAGCATAGACATAGAAAGTGCCACCCACTTGAAACGACTGGTTGAGCTCAATATGGGCGACAATGAATTACTGCACCGAGAGTTAGAGCAACTCGTTAGCCAAGCCGAGTAATATTGAGGCTCTAAATTGACCAATGGAGACTTAACTTAGTCTCCCCCCTCTTGGCTTTTTTCCTGTTATTTATCTTTTCTAATCACAGCACTGCCATAAATGATCTCCATTTGAGTAGCTATACTGTTACATTGTAAATCGTTAATTTTTCATTAAAAACGTAAGGATACGTTATGGACGAAAACATAACAGGCATGCTAGCACTGATCGGCGTACTGTCGTTACTATGCCAATGGGTTGGCTGGCGCTTGCGTTTACCTGCTATTTTACCGCTGCTTTTGTGTGGTTTACTGCTTGGTCCTGGTTTAGATATTCTCAAACCCGATGAGTTGTTTGGTGAGCTTCTATTCCCGATCATTTCTCTTGGTGTAGCGGTGATCTTGTTTGAAGGTGCCCTCACCCTCAATTTTAAAGAAATTCGAGAGCATGGCCGAATGGTCACGCATTTAGTGTCCATTGGCATGTTGATCACTTGGGCTTGTGTTACCCCAGCCGCTTATTACCTACTCGGTTTTGATTGGCCTATCGCCTTGTTATTTGGCGCATTAGTCGTGGTAACAGGGCCAACCGTGATCGTACCCATGCTGCGCTCGGTCAAACCGAAATCCAATCTGGCCAGTATTCTTCGCTGGGAGGGAATCATCATTGACCCGATTGGCGCGCTATTAGCGGTACTCGTGTTTGAATTTATTACCGTAACTGCAGATCCAACAACCTATATACTTACCTCATTAAGCCTTACGCTACTGGTCGGCCTTGGTTTAGGTTGCTTAGGCGGATATGGAATAGGGCTAGCTATTCGTAAAAACTTGTTTCCTCATTATCTTCGCAATACCGCGGTACTGACCATCATGCTGGGCATTTTTGTTGCCTCTAACTCACTGCAGGAAGAATCGGGGCTACTTACTGTTACCGTGATGGGGATCTGGCTTGCCAACATGCGCGGCGTTGATATTGAAGATATTCTCGAGTTTAAAGAAACCCTCACCGTGCTGCTGATTTCTGCTCTGTTTATTCTTTTGGCCGCTCGCCTTGATTCGCAGGCCATGCTCAGCCTTGGTTGGTCTGGTATTGGTGTATTAATGGTGGTGATGTTGATTGCTCGGCCACTCAGTGTTTGGATCTCTGGTATTGGAACCAGTCTCAGCCAAGCCGATAAGTGGTTTTTAAGCTGGCTTGCGCCTCGAGGTATCGTTGCTGCGGCCATTTCCTCTCTATTTGCTATCAAGTTAGAGCAGCTCAATATTAAAGGCTCTGAAATGATAGTCCCCTTGGTATTTTTGATCATCATAGGCACAGTGATAATACAAAGCTTAACTGCAGGTAGTTGGGCTAAGTTTTTAGGGGTTAAAGCCGGCTCACCACAAGGCCTGTTGATGTTTGGTGCATCCAAATTTTCCCGCGAGCTGGCGGTTATTTTGCAGTCAAAACAAATTCCGGTGCTATTGGCCGATACCAACTACGACAGTATACGCTTAGCTCGAATGCAAAACTTACCCGTCTATTTTGGTAATCCGGCCTCTGAGCACGCCAGTAATTATTTAGACATGAGCGGCATAGGACGCGTTTTGGTCATGTCCCCTTATCGCCAGTTAAACCCTTTAGTTAGTTTTCATTATCAAGATCTACTGGGAAAAGATAAGGTCTATGGCTTAAATAATCCCGAAAATAGCAGTGCAAGACATCAATTATCGGAATCCTATTTGAAGCGCTTATGCCTATTTGGTGAAAATGTGACCTATGGCAAAATAGCCAGCTTAATGGCGCAAGGAGCAACGCTGAAGCTGACCAGTATTACCGATAGCTTTACCTTCGAACATTTCAAAAAGCGCTATGGCGACACGGCAATACCGTTAGTCTATCTTACGAAACAAAACAAGCTGAAGGTGATTTCGGCAACAGAAAATAACCAACTGCCCAATGGCGTTGAACTGATTAGTTTGCTGCCACTGGATGCCCAAGAGCACGCCATTTTGCAAAGGGCGAAGGAAGAAGCTGCAGAGCGAGAAGCTAAACCGGCAGTCAATTCAGAAGGAAAAGCAAATCCTAATAACATTTGAGCAATAAAAGGGCGCCTAAGCCCAACCAATTAGACAGCTCAAACAGCTAAACGCTAAGTTGCTAAATATTGAGTGGTTAGATGCTGAGGTGTTAGATGCTAAGGGGACATTCATGAGGCGGGTTGAGGCAATGGCAATGTAAAACAGGAAACAAGCCAAAGCTTGTTTCCTGTTTCGGTAAAACTAGATCACAGTGAGAATTACAATTTAAACTTGGCAACCAAGCCTTCTAGTTGAGTTACCTTATCGCTTAAACGGCCAGAAGCTTCGTTGGCATTACCCGCTAATGAAACCGTCTCAGCGGCCACATCACTGATAAAGACAATATCCGAAGCTATTTCTCGCGTTGCTGCACTTTGCTCTTCTGTTGCTGCGGCGATGGAGTGGATCATACTGTTTACATTTTTGGCGTTTTCGACAATAGATTTAAGGGCTTCTCCCGCCTCTTCGGTAAGCTTAACCCCATGATTAACAAGCTCAGTACCCTCATCCATGCGCGCAACCGCTTTATTCGTTTCACTTTGCGTTGCATTGATAGACTCAGCGACTTGTTTCGTCGCCTTAGCAGTACGCTCCGCAAGGCCTCGCACCTCATCAGCCACCACCGAGAAACCTCGACCAAACTCTCCCGCCCGAGCCGCCTCAATGGCGGCATTTAACGCAAGTAAATTAGTTTGCTCTGCGATATCGGTGATCACTTTAATTATTTGACCTATTTCTTCACCGCGTTTACCTAACTCATCCACCGCAGCGGCAGATTCATTAACCACGGTAGACACTTTTTGAATGCTGGTCACCGTTTGCTGCATGATATTGCCGCCATTATCGGCTTGATCTCCTGCTTGCTGCGCCAATGTGGCTGCCATTGAAGATTGCTCTGCGACCTCATTAACCGTTGCGGTCATTTGTTCAACTGCGGTCGCTATTAACTGAGCTTTATGAGCTTGGTCTTGACTACCTTGGCTTACCTGACGGCTGACACTTTCAAGGGCATCGGATTCATTTGCCACTTGACCCGCCACCGTACTGATTTCGGCAATCAAGGTTTTTAGCGATGTTTGCATTTCATCTATCGAACGCGCCAACATGCCTAACTCATCACCTGATGTATCCACACTAACGGGGCTGGATAAATCACCGGCTGCAATTAATTTTGCTTTTTCCATTACTAGATTGACTCGAGAAGTAATGCGGTTTGATAAATACCAAGCAATAAAGAAACCGAGTACAACAGCCACAACAGTAATGATGATTAGCTTGGTCATCATGGCTGTTAATTTCTCATTTAAGGTTGTCAATGCAAGAGAAGCATCAGCTCGCTCTTCTACCGAAGAGCTATCAAGGATTGCCTCCATTTTGTCAAACACTTGCTTTTCAAGATCATCTACTGTTTTTAAGGCATTTATTTTAGATTGAGGATCGTAATTTTTAAAAATATCGGCCGCAGTTTTTGTAATCTCATCAAAATATTTTTGAATCAAGGCAAGGTTTTGTAATTCTTGTGGTTTTTGCTCTAAAGGTTTAATGAGCTCAAGATAATAGGCAAACGATGCTCGATCTTTTTCAAAGTCGTCTTTCCGACTCGTATCCCCCGCCACGTATTTGATAATGGACGACAGCATATCACCAGCTTCATCAACCATCTCGAGATAATAGCGTACGCCAGGTAAGTCATCATTAAGTGATTCTTGCAGGTCGACACTTTTTAACGCATCGTTGAATTCTTCATCTTTTAACTTGTCGAGTAACTCTTCTAAGGCCTTACCTGTAGTTGCCTCTAACTCATTAATGGCTCGATAAGCTTTTTGCTCTTGCTCTGGTTTGTACTTAGCAAAGATTTCCGCTCGAACCACGCTGGCATACTGCTCAGACAAGGATTCGAGTAAGGCCATTTTATCTCGATCTGATTGTTTGCCAGACTCTAATGGCACGAGTTGTTTAAAAAAACCTTTAAATTCTTGATAATTATCTTCAAAGGCTTGCGATTCTTCAAACTCCCCATTTAAGTACTCTAATACATTGGTTTGCATATCGCCCATCTCATCCAAGACTTGCATATACAACATGGCACCAGGTACATCATCACTCTCTACCTCGGAAGAAATATTAATAATTTCTTTTTGCTGGCTATAAACCAACATCGAAAACAGTATCAAGATGGCTAACACTAAGCCAAATGCCAAATACAGTGAATGTGCTAATTTCAGCTTCATATTAACCTCAAATTAATATTTGGGAAGTAACAACCCCCTTAGTTTTCCATTTACAGTTACACGGATGAACCAAGATGTATTTTTAAAGGTTAGTTTGAATTAGTAAAAAAGGAAAAAAAACGAGAAATGAACCTATTCTATTGAAATAAAAAAACTTACCTAAGTGAAATCAATTAAATCGACATTGACATAACAATTTTTATTTAATCAAATCAATCTTTTTTTGGTAATTAATCGTACAGATTAATTAAGTATCGAATTAGCCTAATTAAAACGACCTTCACTCATAATTTATTTGTGACATTTTATTCACAATTAAATAAGAACACATAAAGCATCAATATTCTGAGGGCAAAATGAACAATCAATTCAACCAAAGTACAGAGCTAACAATTTACTATGATGGCTTATGCCCACTTTGTAAAAATGAAATGCGCCAGATTAAAAAACGGGACAAACTCAACCAGATTGCATTAGTCGATATTAATCAAATCGACTTCGAGAGCCGCTATCCCCATATCAACAGATCGAAAGCAAATGATATATTGCACGCAGAGGATCGAGAAGGTCGAATTCACCTTGGCTTGGATGTGACGCATTTAG
>NZ_JBKFDK010000009.1:0-139129 GCF_046452435.1 Motilimonas thetidivivens | reverse complement strand
TTGCGAGCTAATCAGCAGGATCTTAACGGAATTCCGTATAGTAAGCTGTTAAGTTGCTCTGGAAGTATCGGAATATCACATGAAGTGCAGTATTTATAATTGCGACAAAGATGGAGAGTTGAAACATTACCCAGGGCCTGTGCCGGTTAGTTCAGCTTTTTGTAATAGGCACTATGAAATATTAAGCAGAGGATACGATCCATCGAGCGAAGCTGATTATTTGTACTTCAAAGGTCCGACCGAAAGACATGACACATACTCTGACGTTATGGCTTACTACGAATTTCATGGAATATGGTGTACAAGACAGATTGATGAATTCGATGGAAAAGTACTTGGGGCAAAGCGCTCTGATGAATGGGGTTCTGTTTGTGAAGTGCCTTTGATAGATATTGATCCAAATGATAAAGATTACCCGCTCTTTTCAATTTCCAAAGATGAGTTTGAAAAGCTCTGGAGTAAGTCAGAAAACGTCCAAGAGAATGATTGAAACAATATGGAAGTAATAAAAGGTGATTTGATTGAACTCGCTCTGGAGGGAGAGTTCGACGTGATTATTCATGGATGTAACTGTCAGTGTGCTATGGGAGCAGGAATTGCTAAGGCAATAAAGAATGTTTTCCCAGAAGCTTATGAAGCAGACTGTCAAACAAAGAAAGGGGCAAGAGATAAACTAGGCTCAGTATCTTTTGCAAAGGTTGTTAGAAATGATCGGACAATTTATATTGTAAATGCTTATACCCAGTTTCACTGGAAAGGTACTGGAGTTAAAGTAGATTATGAAGCAATAAGAAAGTCAATGAAGTCTATTAAAGAGAAATTCACTGGCATGCGAATTGGTTATCCTTTGATCGGAGCAGGTTTGGCTGGAGGAGATTGGTCGGTTATATCTTCAATAATTGACGAAGAGCTTCAAAATGAAAAACATAAGCTTGTGCAGTTCGCAACTTAACAAGTTGCTGCAACGGACTTGTAAAACTGTCACTTGTTTTGCAAAAAGCCGCAAAACAAGCGCCATTTTCACAAGCCGATGAGCAAGGCGTTAGGTGTCACTATGAAATTGAGCATTGGCGTAATATTTATTGGGTTACTTTTTGTTGTAGGCATTTGGTTGCTAGACATCGCCAATGACAGAGGCAAGGAAGTTAAAATCTTAGAAAGTGTTGAGGCGTTCAACGATTGGGAGTGCGGCTATCAAAATCAAAGTGGTTGCAATGTTGTATTTGAGGTAAATCCAAATTCCACTTTCAAAGTTAAACGTATTAGATACGGAAAGGATTTTATGGCGGTGAAAATTAGTCAAGACGGCTCAAGCGGGTGGGTATTATCAGGTAAAAGCGTTCATGTCTACGCCGCACCAAACACTTAACAAGTGTAGTCACCTGACACAAATTGCTGCGCGCCTTTTTTGTGTTTTCGCTACGCTCAATTTTACACAAAAAGCACTATGCAACTCGTGCAAGTGCTACAGGCGTTAAGTTTCAAAATGGATATCGAAGAATTAAATAAGAAAGCTAAATTGCTAATTGATGAAACTTGGAGAGATAGGTCCAAGTGGCATCAAAACTTTGACGAAGCAAAAAATATGCTGGAATCTGCCTTAAGCGCAAATCCAAGTGATGAAGCCACACTAATAAACTACGGAACAGTTTTGTGTGATATGGGGAAACATAAAGAAGCAGCTGGGTATCTTCGTAAAGCAATTGAGCAAGGCAGCGGAAACAAGCACGCCTTTTACAATCTAGGAGTGGCACTTATCAATTGCTCTAATCACGAGAATGCAATGATCTACATGAAAAAGGCAAAATCTAAACAAGCGGGTACTCTTACTTGGGAGGCATACTTTGACCCAATGGGGCACTAAAAACTTAACAAGCGAAAGCACTTCGACTCGCAAGCTCGCGCTTGTTACGGGCGTTAGGAAATCACAGTGATACGGACATCCAGCAATACTCCTTTAGAAATCTATCACGGTGTTCCAGAAGGTTGGAGTAAGGCTGAGATTATTTCCGAGTATCAGTCTCTCGGTGGTACAGAGCTAGCAGATCTTCCTGAGGCAACAGAGCCGGGGTCGCCAAGTTGGCTACCGGATCGCCAGAATTGGCTGCAATACCGCGCAACAATCAAAGAGATTGCGGAATTGGTTCGCGTTGGTGATCCGGCTGCAATTGAGCTGGCGGTTAGGTATATTGAGCTTAACTACTTTGGTTCGTATTCTGGATTTCTTCGCGAGCGCTTAGCTAGAGCCCTAAAGCAGCAAAACCTTACTGGAGTGCAGTGTTCACGACTCTTATCTCATTTTTCTCAACTAATTAGTGAACGGCAGTGTTTTACGGAGTTTCGTGAGTTCAGCAAACTCGCAAAGCGTATTAAATCAAGGCAAAATGCCTAACAAGAAAAGTCACTGCGACCCAATACTTTCTACTTGAGCTTTGTGCTCCGTAAATCAATGAAAATGAGGAGTACGATTGACTAAACAATATCTACTTACGTCTATAATTGTTTACCTTATTCTGATGATAGGCTATGTGCCTTGGGCGCCTGAATTTTTTTTAGCTGTCACATTCATGATGATTTATATTCCTATTTGGTCATTTAATGCTGTTGGAGTTCCGTGGCTTTTAGAAAGTAATGGTAATTGTGGTTGGGGAGTTTGTTCTTTAACTCTATTTGGTTGGTTCTTTTTGTTTGTTTTTTGGCAAGGGGCTATATACATTGCTATCAAAGCATTTATTTTTGCTTTCGTTAAGAATAAGCAAAAAATTTAGCATTATGGCAAATTAACAAGTTGCTGCACCTGACACCCTAAGCCGCCACGATTTTTGCGGAGCAATAATACGTGTCAAATTACTACACAGGTGAGCATGCGGTTTATGCCACTAGAGATTGATGCCGTGGTCAATGAAAAATGCATGTGAAACATTGTTGGTTAAGCTAATCAAATCCTGTGTTGGTCAAGTTAGTGATCGTAATCGCAAGTCAGTGCTTAAATAAGCTAACAGATGTTTACATAGGTAGGCAAACTCCGCGGCAAAAATTGCAATTGACTACGCCAAATTTAACGCAATTGGCACTACTCCGTTCGCCGCTTTTGACGCAGGCATTAGCCTCTTAGGGACATTAGAGAGATATGAAAAATTTATTTAGAAAAATCTTGGGTGCCAGTGCTATAGCGGCAGCTTCAACTTCCGCAGTATCGGAAACAGTTGAGTACGAGACAAAGGTTGAGAAAAACTCTGAACAGGCTGCAATAGTGATTCGGATTTCTGATAAGGCAATACCAGAACAAGATGTAAAGGTCATTTTAGAGGGATTTGAAGAGCAGATAGCCAGTGGCATTCGCTTCAAGGATGAAGAAACCTTGCAGCTGGGATTTATGTTAAATCATTTTAAGAAGCTTGATGATGGGCGTCTTGTTCTTGAAGAGCCGGATATGTCCTCTTTTCCCATCAAGTTTATACCTTCAATGAACTACACATTTAAAACGCTCAGAAATCAGAAAGATGTCGTGGAGAGTATGGGAAGTAATGTCGAGCTAAATTTTCCTAATATCAGGCAGGCAATCGCAGTGCACAAAGATTACAAGTCATCGTCTGCCGTAATGCTTGAAAGAATTAACCCTGAAGACTCACAGTCCGGATGGTGGCTTCACGTTCAAGGCGATTCTAGGCCAGAAAATTATTCATTAACATCGTTATATCAATTTGCTTTAGATCGCCCCGACCTTGTACATTATTTAGCTCTGCCTATTGGGGTTAAAGTTTATGATATAAAAGGAAGCCCAATTAGAATTGCGATAAATGACAGAGAAGTAACATTTCCAGACGACTCTTACTTATCGGAATTAAATAAGAAATTGAAAGTTAAGAAATAAGGCTAAAGACGTTGCAACCGATCTCCTGCCACTATTACTTTTTTACGCTTTGCAGCAAAAAAGTCGCCATTGGCCTATGGTGGCTGAGCGAGGTGCCCAGTGAGCTGCCGGGGTAAGAATGAGTAAAGAGCAATTACTTAAACTAATTGGGGCTCTGATTAGAGTCTCCGATGGCGATCTTGTAAACAAGTGCAGTTGCTTCCCATGCCCGCAGGATCAGCATGAATATTACAAAGTTATTCGCGACTGTTTCCAAGCTATGTATTGGGATGCAGATTACACAAAATCGAGGGCATTCAAGAAAGAAATCTCGGGGAAGTCTGATAATTTTACCAAGATGAAAGTAAAGATGCTCTCAGCACCAATCAAGCGCCAAGCGCACAAAGATAAATTGCTCGAGCAACTTTGTGATTTAAATCAATTAGATAATGCTTATAATTATATAAATATAGAGCATAAGCCGTTGTTTACTCAAGCTGTCGAAAACTTGGGCAAGTGTAATGATAAATAATACGATCATGAACGTTCGGGCTATGCGCGTTTGAAGCTGGCCGCCGCTCTATTTCAGGTTATTGAGTTGCTGTCCCGCAATTCGCTAGAAAAATGGAGATAGGAGTGAGTTTAAGAATAATTGAAGTAGTCGATTTTCAGCCGTCATGGGCTGATTATTTTAATCGAGAAAAAGCACTAATCTGTAATGCGTTAAGCCGAGAAAATGTGGTGGGGGTTCACCATATCGGCAGTACTTCAGTTGAAGGGCTATGTGCCAAACCAATTATCGATATCCTGCTCGAGGTTAAATGTCTTAGTGCGCTAGATGAGCAAAGTCGCTTAATGGGATCGTTGGGTTATCTTGCGAAGGGTGAATTTGGTATCCCGGGTAGGCGCTATTTTCAAAAAGGTGTGAGTCAAAGAACTCATCAAGTACATGCCTTTCTAACAGGGTCACATGAAGCAAAAAGGCACATAGCTTTTAAAGAGTATCTGATCGCTTTTCCTGAAGTGGCAGATGAGTATGGTGTGTTAAAGAAAGCGGGTGCGAAAATCTGCAATAATGACATTGATGTATATTGCAGCCATAAAGACAGCTTTATTAAAGAGCATGAGGCAAAGGCTCTCAACTGGAAAATGGCTTACACACAAACATAGGTTTCAACCAGCACAGTCTCGCTGACTTTATTTTTGCTGCGTTTAAAATTCGTGCCTGTCGCGGGGGCCTTTCACCATATAAGGTTAAGTGCATGAAAGCCAAGCAAAGAGGATGTTATTGCTCACTCTGGCAACAGTCGTCAGAAACCTTGATTAAACAAGGTGTGAAAAAGGGTTACTGCGGTATTTGCCATATTTGTGGCGAACAAGGTCACTTACGCCACGCCCCCGGTGCGTTTCCTTATACCAATGCTTGGTGTGATAAATGCTTTAGGGTGCAATCCATCATTAATGTGTTACAAGCTTTGGCTATTCCAATTTTGATCGGCTCCTTATTGTTTCAGGCATGGTTTTTTACTGCCCTTGCGGTGTTGTTGTTTGGCCAAGGATATTGGCTGAATAATTTCGGTAAAGCGATTATTCGCAAGTTGGCGGGTAGTTAGCCTCTGTGTTGCTCGCTAATGAGGTGAGTTTACTAACAGGTATCGTGATACTGTTAATTTATCAAAAAGAGGTTCAATGATTCTCGCTATCGATGTGCAATATCATGAAAACACGGCTTTTGTTGCTGGTGTGTTGTTTGAAGATTGGCAATCAGATGCGCCCAGTGGCGAATACGTATCCATTGTTAAAGAGGTGGCTGAATATGAGCCGGGTAGTTTTTACAAGCGTGAATTACCGTGTATCTTGAGCTTATTAGATGAGCATAAACTGCTGCCAACATGCATTGTGGTTGACGGCTATGTCTATCTAGATGGTGTGCAACAGCCCGGTCTCGGTAAACATCTTTATGATGCTCTTGATGGCAAGATTGAGGTGATTGGGGTGGCGAAAAAGGGCTTTGCTGGAATCAGCGATGAGTATGAAGTTATTCGCGGTAAGAGCGAAAAGCCTTTGTATGTGACGACAACGGGAGATTTGCCGTTAGCTAAAAAGCTGGTGCAAAAGATGGCTGGTCGTTACCGCATCCCTACGTTATTAAAACGTGCCGATCAAGTATGTCGACAAGCAGAGAAGTTGAGGGAGACGGCGATATAGTGACCAGTGGTGTCATGTCCTGAAGAGGCGAGAGTAATACGCCATCGAGTAACCATAGGTAACAACAGCTCAGTAAGCCCAGTGCGGGGTGCTAAATCGCAAGAAGCTTGGCTCTGGATTTGTTATTGGTAAACGCAATCTCACAACCTAGTTTTGGCTGTGAGATTACGTCATATATGAATGCTGAAATTAAGTTAGGATTGACAGTCGAGCTGGCGAAGTACTTGCTCAAGCTCTTCTTCGGTACTGGGAATGGCACTAATCTGAAAGGTTATCGGCGAGCCTGCATTAAGCATATAGACTTCTGAACCGCCGTGGTCGTAATGAAACCATTTTCCGTTGACACACATGTCGGTATAGCATTTAGGTAATAACGTCATACTTCACCTCAAGTTACTGCTTACTTTTGGTTAGTTTTAGGCCAAAACAGTCCAGTATGCCTTTGCGCTAGATCAATTTTTCTTTAGTGTAGTTGTCTTTCAACTTCGTTGTTCTATTACAAAGTGTGTGATGGAGTAACCTGAGTTAGCTTGAATCAATAATTTAACCATACTAAATCAATGACTAACTTTGGTATTGTTTAGGTTTGTATCTATAGTCGGCAAATTTTTTAAACAAGGATTTATCATGAAGGTATGGATCAAAACGTGGGCGGTAATTAGTTTGTTTATGCTGGGTTGGTGTCAAACGGTGGCCGCTGAGCCTGCGCAGGACACTGCGAGCAAGCAAGGTTTGGTTACGGTTAATGTGGGCGTTGATTTAACCGGTTTAGAAGCCCCTGCGGTGCAGGCATCACAGGCTTTAGTTGTATTATCAGAATCGATTACTCAATTAAGTCAAGGTGAGCATTTGAGCGAAGCGGAGCAGCAACAGGTTAAGCTCATGGCGGAGCAAGTTGCACAGCTTAGCTCGACCTTAGACAACACGGTGAAGCAGCTGCCACAAGTCATTGAGCAAGCGAGCCAGCCTGTGGTGGCAAGCACGCAAACCATACTCAATGACATCAAATGGATAGTGATTGCGGTGCTGATAGTGGTGCTATTGGTATTGGTTGCTTTGTTGATAGCGGTTTATTACAGCGTATTGCAACCGACGCGGCGCTTGCTGGTGGATACCACTGAGCAATTTAACATTTTAGCCAGTGCCATGGAGCAGACGGCAAAGTCGGTAGAGTTAAGCGGCCAATATCATCAAGCTATTTTGCAGCAGCTGCAACAAACCGTGCCAGCAAACCCAAATTCAAAGTAGTCGTTGCTGCCATGTGATCAGTAAGGGCTAATTTCTATCAGCTTGGCCAATGCCTGCGCAAAGGCTTGGTAGCCTGTGGCGTTTAAATGCACCGCATCTGATTTCATGGCTTTATCATCGAGTAGGTCGCTTAAAATATCCAGCTCCGCACTAAGATGATATTGCTCGGCTAATTCACCATAAATCGGCACAGGATCAAGGAATATGGCGGGCTTAGGCACGCCTACCAGCAGCACTTTTGCGCCATGAGCTTGACTCAGCAGGATCATTTTTTCCAAGTTCTGTTTTAATTGCGATAAGGGTAATTTGCGCAATAAGTCGTTGCCACCGTAGCAAATAATCACCAAATCCGGCGCGTGCTCTTGCAGCAGAGACTCAATTCTTGCTAAGCCTTGGCTACTGGTTTCACCCGATATGCCGGCGTTAATTGCAGGCACGCCTAATTGACGAGTTAACTGCGCAGGATAACTTTGCTCATTAGGTGCGCCAACCCCTTGGGTTAAGCTATCGCCAAAGGCCAAAATCACGCTGTCTTGGCTTAGTGAGATTGATTTAGGATCGGAGCATCCGGTTAAGCTGACCAGCAACAGCACTATGGTGGTACACAAAATAGAAAAACGAGAAACAATTCGCATCAGGGGATAGCTCAAGCTCATAACATATGTCGAACGTTAACATAAATTTTTCTAGTATAGTTAACCTGAGCTTTGGATAAGTTATATCGTATGAATAATCCGCAAAAACGCGGTGGATATGTCCCTATACGCTCTGCGTTTTCATCCCTGAAAACGAAGTTTTGCTACTTATTCATACGATACTCATTGTCTGGCTCCATTAACCAGAATTGAGGTTAGTTAGTACAGCGCTATTTTCTTAACACAATGTAAGCCTTGGTAAAATTAAGCTTTCTCTAAGGTAATAAGCACAAGAGGCAATGATGAAGCCAGTAATGACATCCGCGCAGGTAAAACAGGCCGAGCTTGAATGGGCCAGAGCCAACCAAGGCGACACTTGGCCTTTGATGGTTAACGCCGCACACAGTTTTGTAACCCAGTTTATGCCTAAGTTAAGGGGACAAAATGTATTGCTGGTGGTTGGCGCTGGCAATAATGGCGGCGATGGTTATTACATTGGCGCACTGCTGCGCCAAGCCAAGATTAAGGTGACATTAGTTGCGCCTTTAGGCTTGCCAAAAGTGGGCATAGATGCAGAGCGTGCTTATCAGTACTTTTTGCAACAAGGCGGCCAAGTGATTGGCGATTTGGCCGATTTAACCGAGCCCGCGCGTTTCACCATCACCATAGATGCCTTGTTCGGCAGTGGTTTGAGTCGAGCCTTGTCAGGCACCGCTTTACAAGCCATTTTATGGCTCAAGGAGCTAGACACAGACATTTACGCGGTTGATATACCCAGCGGATTGAATGCCGATACCGGCCTGCCCATGCCGATAGCCCTGTGTGCGAAAGCGACTCACAGTTTTATTGCTTATAAATCGGGCACACTTACCGCGCAGGGACCATCGCACTGCGGTCAGCTATCTCTTGATACCTTATCGGTAGCCACTAGTTCAACTTGGCATTATCAGCCAGAAGTCTGTTTGCCAAGGCGCACTGGTAATACCTATAAATCAGAGCATGGCGGCGTTAATGTGCTGGGCGGGCAACCTCATATGATGGGGGCGGCATTGATTGCGGCGGCGGCCGCCCTAAAAAGTGGTGCGGGTAAGGTGTGGTTACATTGTGAGCCGATGTTTTATGCCAGTGCGTTAAGTTTAGCCCCCGAAATCATGTTGCAAGATAGTAGTCAGACGGCTGCGCAATCCTTAAGCGATAAAATCAAATGGGTAATTGGGCCGGGGTTAGGGCGCGATGGCCGAGGCGTTGACATGTTAGCGCAGATGTTTGCGTCAATCAGCGCATTGCAAACACAAGCGCCGAAAACGCCAGAAGCACCGACACATTATGGTGTGTTAGACGCCGATGCCTTGCGTTGGTTAGCTAAATCAGGGCACACCGCCACGGGTTGGGTACTTACGCCTCACGAAGGGGAAGCCGCAGCCCTATTGGCTTGGCCAATTGCCCAAGTACAACAAGATCGCATTGCCGCCGTACAAGCGTTAAGCGAGCGTTATCAAACTTGTGTCGTGCTAAAAGGAGCGGGCAGTTTGGTTTGTGATATGAGTCAATCGGAGCACGCTTTAGTGTTTTGTCATCATGGCAGCCCCGCCATGGCTACACCCGGCATGGGGGATTGTTTGGCGGGGATTATCGCCGCGCTAATGGCACAAGGCCTAAACGCTTATAATGCGGCGATCACAGGGGTGAACTGGCATGGCCAAATAGGCGCTAAACTGGCCAAGCAACAACGGATAGTATTGGCCAGTGATATTATTGCTCAGTTGCCCTTTGCCGCCGACTAGTCTTATTGGCTGAGCCAAGCTAACGCTTGTTGGCGATCGTTAAAGGCTTTGATTTCGCCATCGACAAACCAAGACCCAACATTGGCCGCGATAGACTGCCACTGCTGATTGCCCACCATTGCTATCTTGTTAAATTGTGCGCCGTGTTTTAGTCCAAGCTTAAAGTCATCCCATGCGGCGCGCAGCTCCCAACCTTGAAATTGGCTAAGATCAGCTAGCACATCCACCTTGGCATAGGGCACTTCTTGCAGGGCGGCTTCAAACATAGGCGTCATCACTTCGTAGTCATGGTGGGTGAGTTTGCCCACGGCGCGAATAGCGATAAATACCTGCTCACCAACACGTTCAATCCCAATTGCGATGCCGTGTGTATTGCCTTGAGTTGCGTTAGTCATGTCGATCTCCTCGTGGTTTTACTTTGAGTATAGACCGAGGGCAATACAACACATCTTGGTACATGTTAACCCGTTGGGGCTAAGTGTTTAGGTTTAATGGTCAGTAATAAGCCAAGCAGCGCAAGCAACAAGGGTAACACGCTCAGATTGAGCGTCTGCCAACCAAAAGTGGCCAATAGCCAGCCTGAACTTAAGGTTGCAAGGGTGGCAAAACCAAACACAAAGACTTCATTAACTCCTTGTATTTTGGCGCTGTTTTGATTTTCACACAGGGCCATCAACCATTGGCTTGCGCCCACAAACAGAAAGTTCCAGCCCACACCTAACAGCAATAAGCCAAAGGTTAAACCGGTTCTACTGGTGACAACTAAATTTAATAACGCAGAGGCGATGAGCACCGCAGCGCCGAAGCTCATTAAGCCTTTTAAGCCGATACGTTTTACCAGCTGGCTGACAAAGAATGAGGGAGCAAACATACCCAGTACGTGCCATTGGATCACCCAAGCCGAATCGGAAAACTCAAAACCACAGGCGTACATGTGCAGCGGAGTGGCGGTCATCACCATCACCATTACGGCAATGGCAATGGCGGCGACAATAATGGGACGCCATATTTGATTAACAGGCAACTTAGCCTCCGCTTCATTAGCAGCGGTGAGCGGCAACGGAAAGCGAATGTTCATCAGCAACAGCAGACCCAGCACCGTGAGGGGAATGTAAAGCAGCACGGATGTTGAAAAGGCGGGGCTTAGCCAAATGTCCTTGGTTAATGCGCCTAAGTTTGGGCCGATAAATGCGGCGACCACACCGCCAGCCATAATGCCTGAAATGGCCAGCGGACGCTGCGCAGGCGCAACTAGCTCCATCGCACTAAAGCGATAGAAATTAGCACAGCTGATGGCAATACCAAAAAGGGCACTGCTGATAATAAACAGCACAAAACTTGCGCTTTGCAAGGCCAGATAAAAACCGCCGCCCGCCAGCATATTGGCGATGAGTCCGATGGCAAACAAGGGCTTACGGCCAAACTTACCCATTGCCATACTGATAGGAAATGAGCTTAGCAACATACTAAGCATGCTCACCGCCATGGGTAAGGTGGCTAAGGTCATGGTGCCGGCTAATTGATTACCCAACACAGGCGCTAAGGTAACAAACATCATATTGCCGACCATGAATAAGATTTGCATGGCGATCAGTAAGGCGAGGTTTAGATTCATATTCAGTTGGTAACGACAAATAATCAGTAGCTTAACAATATAAGCGCTATAAAACGAAATGATTTATTAGATAAGGACTTTCCCTAACTAGCCGAGGCTAAGTTAAAAGCTTAGAATTTGCGGCTCTTTGACTGCCACTTGACTGCAACAGTTAAATGGTCGGCACATTGTTAAGAAGTAAGGACGACCTTACCGCTCTGTCTTTTAGCGGGGACGACCCCGATAAAATGGAGTAGGGTATGACGTGGGTCATATTGTTACTAGCTGGTTTAAGTGAAATTGCTTGGGCCGTAGGTTTAAAGTTATCCAATGGATTTAGCCATCCTTGGATCTCCTTGTTTACCTTATTGGGCTGTGGCGTTAGTTTGTTTTTGCTGGGGATCGCCCTTAGAGCCTTGCCCTTGAGTTTGGCTTATGGCATTTGGGTAGGTATTGGCGTTGTAGGCAGTGCGATTGCAGGGTTTTATCTATTTGATGAACCGATCACCTTAACTAAACTATTGAGTTTAGCCTTGATTGTGGTTGGGATTATCGGCTTAAAACTGAGCAGTTAATTTAACTAAAGCAAACCATGGATAAACCAGCGCGGTTTATCCATGGCTAAAGCGTTAGCTTAATCGAGTGTTTTCAAATTATGCTCAAATTCAGCATGTTGCTTAGAGACCTCATCAGAGGGCGCGGAGCCGGCTAAACTGGCTAACACAATAGCCAGCGTAGACAGAATGATCCCCGGTACGATTTCATACACATCAAATAAGCCGCCGCTAAATTGCTTCCACACAACGATGGTCACACCGCCAACAATAATACCGGCTAATGCACCTTGCTTAGTCATGCGGCCCCAGTAAAGGCTAAGCACAATAGCAGGGCCAAATGCCGCACCAAAGCCAGCCCAAGCATAAGACACCAGGCCCAACACCGAGCTATCAGGCGATAATGCCAGCAGCAGTGCAATAACCGAAATGCCGATCACCGCAAAGCGACCCATGCGCACGATATCCTCTGAGCTGGCATCTTGCTTGATCACTTGTTTGTAGAAATCTTCTGCTAATGCTGACGACGACACTAATAACTGTGAATCGGCAGTACTCATGATGGCGGCCAAAATAGCTGCCAGTAAAATACCTGCAATAACTGGGTGGAACATGGCATTAACTAAAATCATAAAGATTTTTTCGCCATCGGCTAGCTCAACGCTGCCATTGGTGACATAAACTAAGCCGACTAGACCGACTAAGATAGCACCCGCCATCGACAAAGCAGACCAAACCACCGCAATGCGTCTTGCCGTGGTTAAATCTTTATTGCTGCGCGTGGCTTTAAAGCGGGCCAAGATATGTGGCTGACCAAAATAGCCTAAGCCCCATGCCGCTAATGAAATAATGGCGATGGCCGATAGTGGCTCACCTTTAGCATCATTCCAAAGGGTTAATAGCTCTGGATTAATATTGGCTAAATCACTGCTAAGCTGACCAAAACCGCCATTCATGGCAGCGATAGGCACGATTAACAAGGCCGCAGACATTAATAAGCCTTGCACTAAATCGGTCCAAGATACCGCTAAAAAGCCACCAAATAGGGTATAAGAAACCACACATACCGTGCCTAAGATAACGGCCGTGGTGTAGTTGAGACCAAACACGGTTTCAAATAATTTACCGCCAGCCACTAGGCCTGAGCTGGTGTAAAACAAGAAAAATAGCAGAATAAAAAATGCCGAAATAGTTTGAATTAATTTGGAATTATCCTTAAAACGGCGTGATAAATATTCCGGTATGGTTAATGCGTCAGTGGTAATACTGTAGGTGCGAAGGCGTTTAGCACATAGCAGCCAGTTGGCCCAAGTGCCCAGTAATAAACCGCCGGCTAACCAAAATGACTCAATGCCTGCGGCATAAGCGTAACCCGGCAAACCTAATAACAGCCAACCACTCATATCGGAGGCGCCTGCCGATAAGGCCGAAGGCCAAGGGCCTAAGCTACGTCCACCTAAAAAGTAATCGCTGGAGTTAACGGTACGCTTATAGGCGACAACGCCAATCGCGAGCATCATGATCAAATAGGCGATAAAGGTCGCACTAATTGCAAAGCTGTGTTCTAACATATTTTATCCTTATTGTTGTTTTCCCCTCCTGCCAAGGGCAGGCTTAGGGCGAGACGTTGGATAACGCCCCGCCCAGTAAAAATAATAAAATGGCTAATGGGCATCATTGCCCAAGGCTAATAAATGGGCATTGCCGCCCACTGCCGTAATATTGATGGTTCGAGTACGCTCGGTGATGAAGTGTAAAACCAACAAGGGATCATTGACTTGATGCAAGGCAACGGGGTCGGTTTCAACAATCAAATGAGCAATCGGTCCTTCTTTCGCGGCTAACTGACGATTAATGGTTTGCACCAGCGCAGGCGAGCCGACTCCACTCAGAGTGCGAACATCGTATTCAAGCAAGCCGGAATAATCATCAAACGCGGCGATTTGTATCAGCTGCACAGGTAACTCGGCATTTTTAATCGCACTGACAAGCACTTGATTCAAAGCCAAATCATCGCTGCAAATAATAGCGCTGTTACCCGCGCTCAGGGCGGCGGTTAATAGGCCGATTAACGATTGCTGACTGGCTAATGTACTAGAGCTAGGGTCAACCACTAACAATGCAACCCCGCGGCCAGCACAATAAAGCTCATTCGACTCACCCGTTGGCCCGACCAATTGTTGCGGCTGCGCAACCACCGCCGCACTCTGTTCGAGTTGAAACAAGCAGACTTCGGCTAATTCGTATTGCTGTTGCTTGAGTGCTTGATAAAACTCGAACAACTGAGGTTTTCTGGCGCTAAAGCCAGCTAAATTCCAACTTGGCCATACTTGTTGCGCATCGGCAAAAACAGTCACTTTATTCATTGTTCGCTCCTATGCGCTTGCTAAATCGTGGGTGTCAGATGGCTGACTAAACTGACACTGGGTAAAACGGTACAAATAATGAGGCCCGCCTGCTTTTGGCCCTGTGCCTGATAAGCCTTGGCCGCCAAATGGCTGAACGCCGACCACAGCGCCAACTTGATCGCGGTTGATGTAACAGTTACCCACTCGAGCATGCTGCTCTAGCCAGCGATAGCTGGTTTCATTACGACTATGAATTCCCAGTGTTAGACCAAACCCCGTTTGATTTATTTGCTCGATCACCTGAGGCAACTGTTGGGCTTGAAACCGAATGACATGCAAAATTGGGCCAAAATGCTCTTGGCTTAATACATTGATGTGGTCAATCTCAAACGCACATGGCGGCACAAAATCACCATGTTGGCAGCTTTCTTCCAAGCTGATTTTGGCGATGCTACGCTGGGTGGTTTGCATGTGTTCAATGTGTTTGAGCAATTTAGTTTTGGCATTGCTGTCAATCACGGGGCCAACATCTGTGCTATGCAGATAGGGGAGCCCTACCTGCAATTCAGCCATTGCGCCTTTGATCAGTTCAATCACACGGTCACTGATATCCTGTTGCACATACAGCACGCGTAATGCAGAGCAGCGTTGGCCAGCAGAAGCAAAGGCGCTGCGCATCACATCGCGTACCACTTGTTCAGGCAGGGCGGTACTGTCAACTATCATGGCATTTTGACCACCTGTTTCGGCAATCAAAGGCACAGGTGCACAGTCGCGCTCGGCTAAGGTGCGCTGAATTAACTTAGCGGTTGGGGTTGAGCCGGTAAACGCGACGCCGGCAATGGCGAGATCGCTGGTTAGGGCATGGCCAATATCGGCGCCGCGGCCTAACACCAACTGGATGGCACCAACAGGAAAGCCGGCTTGATGCATTAATTCAACGGCGCGAACCGCTATCAAACTGGTTTGCTCCGCAGGTTTTGCCACAACCGTATTACCCGCCATTAAAGCGGCGCTAATTTGGCCTAAGAAAATCGCTAAAGGGAAATTCCACGGGCTGATACACACAAATACCCCACGCCCTGAACGGGTTAAGGTGCGAGATTTGTTATCAAATCCGGTTATTTGTTGCGGGCCTAAATGCACCGCTTGCTTAGCGTAATAACGACAAAAATCAACGGCTTCACGCACTTCATCTATGCTGTCGTGAATGGTTTTCCCTGCTTCTTGATGGCACAGAGCAACCATTTCTGCCATGTGCTCTTCCAGTAAATAAGCCAGTTGCTCAAGTTTATTGGCGCGCAGCGCAATCGGCATCTTATGCCACTCAATAAAGGCGCTTTGAGCCACTTCGATAGCCTGTTGAACTTGCGCAGGCGTTGCAAATGTGACGCTGCCAACTGAAATTCGGCGGTCATACGGTGCGCTGATTTCAATAGTGTATTCGCTTTCAAGGTGGTGCATTTGCTGGCCGTCAATAATCGAGCCACCGCGCCATTGCTTAGTCATAAAAGCGTTAACCTGTTGCTCAAACGGCTCGGCCTCGCTGTGGATGTCGATATTGATCCCATGGGCATTTTTACGTGAGCCAAAAATTTGAGGCGGCAACGGAATATTAACGTTATGCAGATGCTCATGGCTTAGCAAGGTGTCAACAGGATGTTGATTGAGCTCTTCTACAGGGCAGCGGGCATCAACTAGGCGATGTACAAAAGAACTATTAGCGCCGTTTTCTAATAACCGACGGACTAAGTAGGGCAGTAAATCTTTATGGCTGCCAACGGGAGCGTAAATACGCACACTTTGCTGGTAGTTGGCCATAACATGATAATAGAGTGACTCGCCCATGCCGTGTAAACGCTGAAACTCATAGTCTTTGTGTTTTGCCATCACGGCGATAGCGGACACCGTTTGCGCATTATGGCTGGCAAACTGTGGAAACAGATGGCCACGAACGCCGTCACTGAGTAAAAATCTTGCGCAGGCTAAGTAGGCCACATCAGTGGCTTCTTTACGGGTGTAAACGGGGTAGTTGGCATAGCCTGCTTGCTGTGACCATTTGATTTCACTGTCCCAATATGCGCCTTTTACTAAGCGCACGGGGATCAGATCGCCTTGTAATTGTGCAAGTCGATTAAGCCAAACCAGCACGGCTAACGCACGTTTGGAATAAGCTTGGATCACTAAGCCAAATTTACCCCAGCCCTTGGCAATATCACTTTGATATAATTTGCTAAATAGCTCAAGTGATAATTCTAGCCGATCAGCTTCTTCTGCATCGATGGTGATGGCCACATCTAATGCCCGCGCACGTCGAATTAACTGGCATACGGTGTCATATAGCTCGCTCATCACGCGCTCTTTATTGGCCACCTCGTAACGCGGGTGCAAGGCCGAGAGCTTGATGGAAATAGAGGGCGCAGGGCTTGTATTGTTGCCATATTGCTCTTTGCCGACGGCTTCAATGGCGTTTAAGTAATCGCTTAAGTATTTATTTGCATCTGCTTGGGTTAAGGCCGCTTCACCCAACATATCAAACGAATAGGTAAAGCCCTTGTCGCGCATATGGCGGCCTTTTTGCTGCGCTTCTTGGATATTACGGCCTAATACAAATTGGTGCCCCATGATTTTCATGGCTTGGTGCATGGCCTTGCGGATCACCGGCTCAGAGAGTTTGTTGACTAAGCGAGATAAGGCTTGGCCGGCATTGTCGCTGGTGGCTTTTGAGGATTTAAGGCCAATCACTTTACCTGTTATTAATAATCCCCAAGTGGATGCGTTAACGAACACCGAATCAGAGTTTTTTAAATGGGCATGCCAATCGGCTACCGATAATTTATCGCGGATCAGGGCATCGGCGGTGGCGGCATCGGGAATGCGCAGCAGTGCCTCGGCTAGGCACATGAGTAAAATGCCTTCTTGGGTATCTAAGCTGTATTCCAGCAGCAAGGCATCGATCATTTGAATCGATTTTTTGTCGGCGCGGATCGCTTCAATCAAGCTGGTGGTTTTATCACTGATCAATGCCCGCTCATGCTCTGTTGGCGTGGCAAGCGGGAGCAGTTGCTTAAGCCATTGCGATTCATCCACCATATAAAGGGGTGAAACCAAAGACCACAAATGATCAAGAGGTTGCTCAATAAATTGTGTTGTTAACACGTCGGTCGCTGTAAACATGTGTTGTCCTTAAACAGGCTTCTTGATATCGAAGCTTTCACTATGGCCACAGTCTATTTTGGCTGCATTTGGAATACTTGCTAAATATTCCGAGTATTTTGCTAAATACTCCGATTATTAACAAACTTTAAACATGATCATAGCGAAATTGACAACACAATATAGTGCTTGGTTCACATTATGCAGACTCGATTTGCTTTTTATATCGAGAAGGTGACATACCTAGGGTTCGACTGAAGGTGTGGGTAAAGGTGCTTTGACTGGAAAAGCCCGTCAGCTCAGCGATTTGGCTAAGATTGAAACTCCCTTGTTGGATCAGCTTTTGCGCAAGATCGATACGTTTAGCTAATACATATTGATGGGGAGTCATCCCAGTTTGTTGTTTAAACAAGCAATAAAACTGACTTTGGGCAAGGTAAACGCTAGCGGCAAGCTGTGCGATGGAAATCTTATCGGCGATGTGCTGCTCTATATAGCGGTCGATCACCCGCAAATCAAAGCGGCTACTGCTGCAAAATGGGGGCTCCGTTAGTCTGATACTGCGCTCTTTTGTGCTCAATGCGCCGTTGACCACATGGCGTTGCAAGAGTGCAATAATGGTATCTTGGCAGGCGCGAGATAGCAGTAAGTCATCGGGACTTGCCAGCATTTCGGCGACCAAGAGCTTAATTAAATGTTGAATCGCATCATCTAATTGAAAATAGGGCGAAGGCCTATCTAATTGTTCTAGCACCGCTGTAATAGCGGGTGATAGCAGCGCGGGCTGATCAAGATTTAGCACTAAAATATCCGACTGTCCGACTACGCCGCCGAAAGCGTGCGGTGCCATCGCCGTTACCAAACAGCCTTGCCCTGGGCCTAACAAGTTAGCCTTACCAGATACTTCAAATTCCGCTTGGCCTTTCAGGCCAATAACCAGTTGCATGTAATGATGGGCATGACAATCCATGTAGCTAGGTAAGGTGATGATTTGCGCAGGTTTTGGTAAATCGATCGGTTGATCTGTCTGGTCTATTAGCGGCTTCATAGTGATACCTGCGGCAAAATGGCAAAGGGAGTGTTATAAAAATTACTTTAAGTTATGGTTGGGCTGCAAGTGAAATCACCCCATCAATTGAGTTTGGCTAGCTGTTTGGGCGCAATGGCTTATTATTCGATACTAACCTTGTCTGGTTCTAATCGATGTTTTAACAACAACATAAACAAGTTGCGCAATGAAGGGGCAGAGGTAATGATGTTGGTGCCAAGTAATAAAAGGATCCATCATGTTAACAGCTAAACAAATTATCGGCCGCTGGCAGTTAGTGGCTGCAGAGCTTACCGTTGCCGGGCAAGTAAGCAATACCTTCGATGCTAAGCGCACCATGATCAAACACTTTACTGCGTGTGGCCGATTTTATTTTCACGCTAAAACCGCAGACCGAGTTCCCTTTAGCCCGGCGATAACGGATGAAGAGCGGTTAGCGGCCTGCAAAACCTTAGACTTTGGCGCAGGGCGTTATCGCCTCAAAGGCGATGAGTACATTGAAGACATTGAGGTATGCAGCTATCCCAACTATGAAGGAAAATCCATCGGTTTTAGCTTAAGTGTGCAAGGAGAGGGTGAGCAAGCAACACTTATCCAGCAAGGCGTTTACCCGTTAAAAATGTTGGGTTTTGGTGATCAAGATGGTTACATAAAAGAAACTTATCGTCGCCTTGAAGAGCTTGAATAAGGGTAACGCTTTTCTCAGTTTGGCCGATAATGAATATAGGGCCAAACAGAACAAGCGCCGCCAATGCGATTAACCTACCAAGACTATTTGGCAAAGTTGTCCTTAACTCAAACAAGCCAAACCCGCACCAATGCTGATACTGTGCCAAACGACGCGGGTCTTAAGGACAAACTGAGCTCGCAAGACAGTTTAACCTTGTCTGATGAGGCCAAAGCCCGTTTTGCAAAGCAGCAAAACGGGATCAATGAAAACCATAAACAACAAGCCTTATCGCAGGCGGCCAATGTACTGATGGGCTCAGCCAAATCATCAAACCAACACAGCGCTAACCAAAATAGCTCAGCGCAAAGTGCGCAGGATGAAATCACCCAAGCGCAAATCAAGTACTTAAAAGATCAAATCAAACAAGCCAAGACGCAGCTACAAAAGCTGGCCTATAAAAAACACGAAGGCGCAGATAAACAACGCGCCATGCTCAATATGTCGGTGGTGATGATGACAGGGCAATTACTTGAGCTCATGCGCAACGAACTGCCTGATGCGTCAAAGCGCAGACCCTAGTAAGCTCAGTCTCTATTTTTTCACCACCTATTCAACGGCTTGCCAAGTGATGAGTCAAATCCCTGCAAAAGCCTGCTCTGGTGAGGGCTCACAAGCTAAACAGTGCTAGATTGGCATGAAATGGTAAGTTTAGTTACTTGTATTCACTTTACCAGATGGCTAGTTTCTCAATATATGTATGCTTTGCTGAACAGTTCGCTTTTTACACACAAAGTGATCTTGGACTCGACTGATATAGAAGGTATTTAGCCAAGCAACAAGTTGAAAATGTTTCAGTAAAAGGCCTCAATAAATGGAATTAAATATGTCTGCTCGGCGATCGGTTTTTGCCATTGGTTTGCTTGTTTTAGGCGCCCCTTTTTTCTCATCGGCGGCCAATTTTGGTGGTCCGGATGCCGTTGAAAATACCCTCTCTGAGCACAACAAGCAGCCACAAAGTTGGCGTAACCAGTTAGCGCAAGAGGGGTTGACTTTTGGATTGGACTACAATGGGATCGGGTTTAACTCTGCTAATGGCAATAAAGGTAATACGGTTAACGCCAGCGGTGGTGTTGCGCGTTTCTACGGACAGTGGAACTTGATTGGACGTAACTCGAATAATACGGGGGGGATCGTCTGGAAGATTGAGCATCGACATGCTTATAGTGATTATGCTCCCAAATCGTATGCATTTCTCGCTGACTTAGCTGGAGCTGAAGGGTTAGGCTATATAGGCATGATCCAACCCGCCTTTAGCGATCAGGGAGGCAGGATCACCAATCTTCATTGGAAACAGCGCCTCAATGATGGCAAGACGTCCTTCATTGTTGGGTTTCAGGATGTGACCGACTACGTGGATACCTATGCGCTGGCTAGCCCTTGGACTGGTTTTTCTAACCTAGTATTCCAAACAGGTGCTGGTGCAATGGGATTGCCAGATGATGGTTTATTTGCCGTTTCGATTGGCCAGATGTTAACGGATAATTACTATATTGTGGCTGGATTGGCAGACGCTAACGGACGTTCAGATAGCGATGAAATATTTGATGGGTTCGATAGCTTTTTTAATGACAACGACTATTTTACAACGGTTGAATTGGGTTGGACTGCCTCACAACAACAAATTTATACCGATAACCTGCATGTTACTTATTGGCATTTAGACGCCACCTTTAATGACGATGGCTCAACACGTCATAGCGCCAAAAACAGCGAAGGCGTTAACTTTTCTCTAAGCTATTTTGTTACCCCTCAAATCATGCCTTTTGTTCGCGCAGGCTTTTCCATTGACGGTGACGCAGCGCTGTATGAGAAATCTATTTCTGTCGGTTTAGGCTATTTTGGCTTGGGCGCAGCCAAGCATAATCTGGGAGCGGCATTTAACTGGAGTGAAGCCAATAAAGAGGGATGGGGCACAGATGATAACCAAACCACATTGGAGATTTACTACAACATGCAGTTTGGTGAACATGTTCAAATAACACCCGATTTTCAATGGATCCATGATCCTATTTTGTCGCAAGAGAGTCATGCTCTGGTATTTGGCCTGCGCGGTAGAATATTTATTTAACAAGAGAATGCATTCAGGCCTGAGTCAATTGGGCTGGTTTGGGGGAAAGCCGTCCCATTTTACGGGCGAATCGCGATATTTTGCCGATGAGTGGCAATGAGAGTGGGCTAAAACGTGTCAATCTTTGGTGCTGAGTTGTCACCAAATGGTAAGTTTATTGTCTTGAATAAACATAAACTGAACGCTAAGTTACGAAATGTATATATTCTATATACTTATTGTTAAAAAAGTTGCGTCTTTGGTTGTAAGTTGGGTTCAGCGTATGGGCCCAGTGGTCAGTTTTAGCCGTGAAATATAATCACAATAGATGGGTAGATAAATGAAAAATCAGCCAATTAAACTAAGCTTACTCGCTGCATGTTGTTCTCTGGCTTTTGGTGCCAATGCGGCAAGCACGCTCTTTACCAATGTTGATGTCTTTAATGGGAAAGACAACAAATTGTACAAGAATCATCATGTGTTGGTGGTGGATAATCTCATTTCTGAAGTGTCAGCTAGCCCGATTGATGCCGGTGACGCAACGGTTATTGATGGTAAAGGCAAAACCTTGATGCCAGGATTAATTGAAGGTCACGGTCATTTACTACTTAATGGGGGGACTTTAAACGATCATGAAAATAACCGTACATTAGAAGAATTAGCAGCGCGCGCAACCGTGATGGCCAACGCAGCCTTTCAATCAGGCTTTACTACTTGGCGTGATGCAGGTGGCTTAAATACCGGCCTGCGTAAAACTATTGACTCAGGTATGCTTGAGGGGCCACGTTTATATACATCGGGCGCGTTCATTGGACCAACTGGTTCTCATGCTGACTTTTCAAATCTTACCACGCCTAACCAACATATTAATGGTATGCAAACGGCAATGGGGCGCAACAATGTCAGCGTGAATACGGACAGTATTTCGGAAATTAAGTCTGCAGCACGGATGAATTTTAAGCAGGGTAACTCACAGATTAAAATCATGTCTTCGGGTGGCGTAGCTTCCTCGTTTGACCCGTGGCAACTCAATGCGATGTCAGCAGAAGAAATTGCCGCAGCCGTGGAAATTGCCGATGCTTACGGCTCTTACGTGATGTCCCATGCTTATAGCAAAAAAGCCATCATGCGCAATTTAGATGCGGGTGTGAAATCGATTGAACATGGCTTTATGTTTGACGCTGAAATAGCGAAAAAAATGAAAGAAAAAGGCGCTTATATCACAACCAATATGACCGCGTTTTCACCTTATTTAGCCACGATCCCAGCGATAAATGACAACCCTGCTTCGAAAATAAAAGCAGAATCCGCGCAAAAGGCGTTTAAAGACTATATCAAGAACGTCAATGAGTATCAGCCTAAATGGGGATTTCACACTGATTGTGTCGGCGGCCAGGAAGCTTGTATAAAACAAACAGATCATACTATTTATCTGGCAGGTAAAGAGTTGGGTAACTTCTTCGCTCTAAAAGGCTTGACCTCGGTGAATGGTGAGTTAGTTAAATTATCTGGTGTCATGGACCCCTATCCGCAAGCCGCATTAGGTGTGGTGGAGAAAGGCGCATTTGCAGACTTACTCTTAGTGGACGGGAACCCATTAGAAGACTTATCCGTTATCGGCGCTAACGAAAAATGGTTTGATGCTGAGCCGCGTGATGTGGCTTTAGATACAATTAAGGTGATAATGAAGGACGGTAAAGTCTATAAAAATACACTTTAACCCCCTCTGTTTTCCGTTTTGCTCCCCCACCTTCGGGTGGGTTTTTTCTGAGGTTCGAATGAAACACATTATCACCGCATTTCTTTTGTCGCTTATTTCTATCCCGCTTTATGCAGAGACACCTCTGACATTGGATTGGTCAAACCTAAACAGTGAGGCAAAAGCTGTCACCATTGAATTGCCTGAATTAACGGAAGATCAAAAGCGACTGTTGCAAGGGGTTATTGTTTTAAGTGAACAGGATTCCGAAGAATCAAGATTGCAAAAGAAGCACATTGAATCTCAATTGGCGAAACAAGGTCTTAATGCGAGTGAGCTTATTCAATTACGTCAAGACTATATGCTGGCAATGAAACAAAACGCAGAAACAGTGACCGATGTTTACAATGGTAAACTTGTTCGTATGCCAGGGTTTATTGTACCTATTGAATATAATGAAAATTTGGAAGCCACCGAATTATTACTGGTGCCGGTTGCAGGTGCCTGTATTCACATGCCGCCGCCTGCAGCTAATCAAATCGTGAGAATATATTATCCAAATGGGTTTGAAGTTCAAAACGTGCAATACCCAGTCTGGGTTGAAGGGAGGTTTAACTCCAATGTGATAACTGAGGAGGTTTTTTTGGTAGATGGCGGGGCAAATGTCGCCATGGGTTATGAAATGAAAGCCACCTTAATTGAAGATTATTATGAATAAACATTAAAGGAATTAAATATCCAAACTTCTATTACGGCAATGCAGCGGATGGCGGTTTCATTGTTATTTTGGTGCTAACGTATTATTAGTTTTGATTCGCTTGGTTTGTTTTTATTTTAAATGACTTTGGGTAGTAACCAGAATGCGATTTAAACGCTCTGCAAAAATGCGTAACATTGCTATAACCCAATTTTAGAGATATTTCACTGACGGTTTCTTTACCTTCTGCCAATGATTTACAGGCTTTGTCATACCTTGCCTTAGATAATTCTTGTCTGAAAGAAGTGTTACTTTGTTTTAACCGGCGCTGAAGCGTTCTTTCGCTGACGGACATTAACCATGACACGGTTTGGATGTTTAAACTCTGAAAGTGTAATAATCCGTTTAGTACTTGTTGAAACTGAACAAGAAAATCGGGGCTTAAATGATACTGCTGGTTATACGCCGGAATAGTTGACTTAGGGGTGTTAGTTAGTAATACACTTGGGATAAAGATACCCGTTTTATTTGCCTGGTGGGTTATATTACAGTCCTCATAAAAATGCTTGGCAGCTTGCCAATGCGCCATGCTTTTTGAGGCGAGGTTTACAAAGTTAGGTAACCATGGATAAATTGTGAAATGGTTTACCAGATTCACTGTCATTTGAAGATCATATAACTCTACATCGGCAAAACCCTGGGCATGAACAGGTAAACTGTGCTTTTGCCAAAGCCAAATACCATTCAATGAAGACTCGATATAAATCTCGACCTTAGCAGATTCATGGTTCACTGCCTTTACCCAATGGTTAAGTGTTTGTAATAAAGACCAATGTTCACCAATCGCGTTGGCGAACTGGCCGTACATGGCAAGCCCGGAATTTTCCGCAACCATTAAACTATAACTTGCATCTTGTTGTAATCCACTGAGGTAGTGTACCGACGAAAAAAGCTGGTGAGTAAACACATATTCGTGTTCTATTTCCAAAATGTCTGCTGGAAGCTTTAGTTGTTTAAGGGCTTTTTTGTATTCAAAGCCACTTTTTTCAGCATGTACAATAAAAGGAGAAAGTTGACCTAGTCGAGTTAAGGTAAGCAAACTAAACGCTACTCAATCAGTTATATGAATTAAGTTGATTATATAACTAGGGTAAATGGTGTGTAAATTGTTAGTTTTACCGATTGGTACAGATAAGTTACGGCTGACATCCCTAACTGTCGATAAGCTTTTGGTTAGTTGTGTTATGTTAGCTAGCTGCTATTGGCTTTGTCATTATTATCAGTGTCGATGTTAAATTTAGCTAAGCTAAAGTGAATAAGTGATTTTTCCTTGGTTTTTTATTTCAGTTTTAAATGTAAAGCAATAATTCAGTTGATTAAATAGATGATGGAGATAACTTTACTTTCGAATTTAAGTGGGGCATGAAAATATTGGTGTTGAAGTCAATGTCTAGCAGGGGGGGCATTTGGCCTGATTTATGATGGGTTTTAACTCTTTATCCATTTTAGAAAATAATTAACGGTACTATTTTAGTATTGCTAGAGCCAAGTTTTTTATTTTCTTGGCTCTACTGGTGATAATCCTTAGATGCGTTTAATCACCTTGAGCTTTACCGCTTTTTTTAGTGAGGAGTCACGTTTATTTCTGACCACACGTTTGGCAGCTTTTGCTTTCACCCCGGTTTTGACGAGTGAGTCATCATTGTCCATAAGTTCATCAGCGACATGTAATTTAACCAGTTTTTTCGTGGTTGAGTCATGATTATCCGAGATAATCTCATCAGCCACTTTTAATTTGACGGCTGTTTCAACAAGTCCATCAGCATGAACCATAGCCATAGGAGCGAATAGAAGCGTTAGCGCAATTAATTTAGCTTTCATAGGGTTACCTCGTTAAATTGTTTGGTGTTTAAGTATCAACGAGGTAAATAGTAAGTTAGCCAGCCTTATAAAACTTACCATTTCGTGCCACGAGATCAGGCGATAATGTTTTTCCGCCATTGTCGTGGGCTTGCGCCATGCTGTTTCTTAAATGCACGTGAGAAATGCGCCGTACAGGAATAGCCAAGTGATAATGCAATTCTTGTGATAGGAATGGAAGGGTCTGCGAGCATAGCCAGCGCTTGTTGTTGTAATGCTTGTTCCATCACCGCGCTATAAGTTTGGCCTTCTTCTGCCAAACGACGTTGTAAGCTACGAACGCTCATATCGAGTATTTTTGATGCCTGCGTAATGGGCAGGCGACCCATGGTTAGGTACGGGGTCAGTGCAAGTATCAATGACTCGGTAAAATTGCTGATGGTAGCAGGCTGTTTGAGCGTTTGAGCAGCAGTGAATGAAGGGGACAAAGGGCGAGTCAAAATAGGCTGCTCAATACTGCAAGCGGTTACACTTCTTGCTGAATACAGTTGCGTATTTTTCAGTAAAAGCAGTTTGCTGTGCTCAAGTGACAAATTTGACTGAAAAGCGATTTCTTTTGGTGACCAGTTTGCGGTTGTAAGGGCGCGGACTAACTCAATAATGAAGATAACTGAAAAATGTTCAGCGAGGATAAACCAATCTGCATTCGCCTTGCTTCGCTCTCTGACGAACCAGGTTTTACCTAGGACGGTCCTAAGGCTTAACCGGGTTTGTGTTGTATCTGCATTAATGGCCTCAATGACCTGGATTAACGCTTCTTCTACTGTTTGGGGATTATTTAGCTGTCTAATAAAATGTGGAATATACACATCTCGGCAAAGACGCCAGGTAAACACTGAAAAATGCGCTAATCCCATTTTCTCAACAAGTAGGGACAGAAGCTGTTGTAATGCAGATTTGGGTATGTATTGGTGCTGGGTTTGTAGCATGTCTTCGGGCAGCCCTGCTTTACGCAAGAAGGGGTAGACATCGATATCCATTTGACCTAATAAATCGACGAAGGGAATCGCATGATCTGCTTTGATTAAGGGTATTTGTTCCTTTGTCTTCATGATATACGCAGTATTATGTTTATCAGTTGATGTGCCGAGTATATCAAAATATCACTTGGTTGAGTTTGTCATCATTGACTTGTTGTCAATGGTTTTCACAAAGTTGTCATCATCCCACATGCACTGTAGACAGCCGGCTGTGAGACACCCCGCTGTGGCATCAAATGGTAAGTTTTATTCGTGGCTGTGCCATATCATGTTGCTCAAGTTAACCAGACACCTGAGGTGGAAAGATGAAAATAGTTAAGACAAGCATGATGAGTGGGGCGTATTTTTTGTTAGTTTTGTTGAGTTTTGATCACTTTTTTAGTTGGGTCGACATTGACAGTTTTGCTGCTGCTCTGTTGGCTGCCTTGATCATTAGTTTTACTTTACAAGCCTCTATCAAAGTCGAAAGCATCATGGCGGAAATGTTGTTAAAGCAAAAAGTATTGCCTTTATTGAAACGCGCCGTGAGCTCTTACATCATTTTAGTGGGCTCAAAATTTTTGGCGATGGGACTCATCGCGGTTGCATTAGCTGATCAGGTCGTTTTTGCTGGGCCGGCAGGCGGGGGATTGATCTTTTTGATTATCGTGTTTATTTCAATGGGTCTTGAATATGCGATAAAAAACTTCGCCAGTAATGAAACCAGCTACGCTTAAGCAGCTAGCGATGCGCTTGGTTTGCTTATGAGTTGTAAGCCTTCAGCAATTCCCTGACAAGCAAGTATCCAGAAGGCCAAACAACACTGATACAAAGGAACAGCCAAAGTCATGGCTGTTCCTTTGTTTAGCTTAGTCGTGGTTTTAACCGCGCCCACCTAAGCAAGTCGCCAGAAACTCATCGACTTTACTGGTTAGCCTACGCTGGTTTTGTGGATCGCCAAAGTTATGGCCAACGCCATCCATTTCCCAATATTGAACCGGCTTATTTAATTCCCGCATCTTAGCCACCATATTGCGTGACTGCTCCTTGGTAACTCTCACATCTTCGGTGCCTTGGATCACCAGCAGCGGCTTGGTGATTTTATCGATATGGTAAATCGGCGAAGCTTGGCGCATCTTTTCAAGATCGGCGGGTTTGTTCACATCACCAACAAAACTGCGCCAAATATCCATGCCTAAGGTCCATACTTGCGGCACCGAGTTGATAAACAACTCTAAATCAGAGATGCCAAAAATATCGACGCCGCAAGCAAATTTGTCGGGTGTTTTGGTTAAACCCACTAGGGTGGCATAGCCGCCGTAACTGGCGCCAACGATAGCAACATGCTTGGGATCTGTGACGCCTTTTGCTATGGCCCAATCGACCCCATCAATTAAATCTTGGTGCATCTTCAAGCTAAACTCACCAAATCCTGCCGATAAAAAGTCACGGCCATAGCCCAGTGAGCCACGGTAATTTATTTGCAACACGGCATAGCCACGGTTAGCGAGCAGCTGGACTTGCGGGTTAAATCCATAATAATCCCTTGCATGGGGGCCGCCGTGTACTAGCAATACGGTCGGTAAATGACGCGCAGGAATATTGGCTGGTGTGGTGAGGTACCCATGGATCGTTAAACCATCACTGCTGGTAAACTGAATTGGCTGCTGTTGGCTGAGCTGATTGGCCATATCCGTGCTATTACTGCTTTCTAGCAAGGTTGATTGTTTGGTCTTTGGCTCGAATAAATAAACCTGCCAAGCGTGGCTATTCGTCACCTCAACAATCATCACTTGTTCGTTTAAGTCACTGCTGACGACACGAACCGACTTGGTTTTGTCAGTTTGATAATGATCTAAAACAGCCTGATGGCGCTTATCTAACACGTGAACGCGCTGGTAATCAGGGTAGGAAACCGCATAAACTGGTTTTCGATTCTCATCATAAACATAGTTATCTATGTCGACCTTATCATCTTGGGCAAGAACGAATATGTCTTTAGACTCAAGATCCAATGCCCATAGGATTTGTTTATCGGATTTATGATTACTTAAGATAATTAAACGTTGTTGATTATGATCATAAACCACATGGTTGATAAACTCTCCTTTGTTTCCTTGGTATAGAACCTCGTTTGTTTTGGTTGATATGATTTGGTTGCCGTTTTTACTTCTGATCAACATAGCAAATGCATCACCTTCTGGCACCGATTCATCAATGATCCATTGTGATACCTTAGAGGCGTTTTTATATAATCGCGTGGTTTCTTTATTTTGTAAGTTTAACCGAAACAGATCGAATACCTGCGGGTCGCGATGGTTATAACTGATTAACATATGGTTGGGTGCATCTGGTAATGTACTTTCCACCTGTATGCGTACTTTTTGATGATCAAATAAGCGCTTAGGCCAAGCATCTGGGCGAGACAAATTATAAAGTAATAAAACCGAATCTTCGTTATGGTAACTTAAGTTGGCATAGAGTCGTTGACTGTCTGGTAGCCATTCAAACGGCCCCGCAGGTACATCCATGCTGGTAATGGTACTGCCGTTGATATCACGGTAATGAATGCTGTAAATCCAATCATTGTGCACAAACTTCTTACCAAGCCAGGCCAGTTTAGTGCCGTCGGGCGAGACTCGGTAGTTATATGTGCTGTTATTTGAACTCGTAAGCTCGGACCAAGACACTGAGCTTGGGAGGTTATGAGATGTTAAGGTGGGGTGTGTAGCTTTGCTTGTGGTATTACAGCCTGCGAGCAGCAAATAGACAAAAAATAGGCTTAAAAGTTTGATCAACTTGTGAACTTCCATGAATAAAATAAAGCCGCTTTTTTAAGGAATCTTGACTGATAATAAATTGATTTATTATTTGGATATTGATTTTCGTGGATCTGATCGACTTAGTTGCTATTAATAAATATTATTATAGATAAGTTAATTGGTTGCATGAGGCTAGCTTGCTCTTTAAAAGAGTCAGTGCAGCCCTTAGCAAGATTGCTTGCAATATATCGCAAAGTGGCTGCTATCATCTTTGGTGGGTTCTGCTACTTTGGCCTCACCGCTTTAAACACGCTGGCTAAATTGGCGTATTCTGCACCGCCAAGACGGGCAAGGGGATCAAGACTTAGGGCATCAATTTTAAGGCGCATATCGTCTTGCTCACTGATAATGCTTTCATCTAAATAGGCTTGTTTAACTTCAACAAACATCAGCTTCATTGGCAGCTCACCCATTTCAACTACCTTGTGTAACTTACAGGCAAAGGCGACCTTACATTGGGCAACGCGAGGCAGCGGCGAGCCTTCAAACTCAACCAGATCAAGATGCGACAGGGCATCAAGGTGTAACTCTGATTCTTCATTAGGCAAGGTAGCTGCAGATTCGGTGACCACATCGGCCAGCTGGCTGTCGGCAATATGGATCACCAAATCCTGATTTAGCTCCACATTGACCGCGGAGTCTTTGTACTCGCCAGAAGGCTTTTTACCCACCGCATACATCAAGATGGCCGGATTTGAACTGATGGCCGTGAAATAAGAAAAGGGCGCTAAATTATGCTGGCCTTGGGCATTTTTCGATAAAACCCAAGCGATAGGGCGCGGCACTATGGTTTGCGTTAGGGTGTGATAAATTTGGTTAGGAGATAACTGGGCAAAATCTAAAATCATGTTGGCTAAGCTTATTAGAGATAGAAAAGCCTTAGTCTAAGGGATTTAAGGGCCAAGCTAAACACACCAACGAGGCTATTTTAGCCAAAGCATCAGGGAATTAGTTAAGCTAACCCCCTGAGATAAGGTCTATGCGGCAATCGCCTAGTTTATTCCGCCACCAACTGTTCACTGCGATAAAAACCTTGGTTATTTTCACCTAATAACTCGGTGAGTAAAGGCAAGCAGGTATCCATTTCGGCTTTTAATTTCCATGGCGGGTTGATCACTATCATGCCGCTTGAGGTCATGCCGCGCTCTTTGGTGTCGGCTTTAATGCCCAGCTCAAACAATTGAATATTGCGAATACCGCTGTCGATTAAGGCTTGCTCCATATGACGAATGCGATAGCGCTCAACCACCGGATACCAAATGGCGTAAACCCCAGTAGCAAAGCGTTTATGCGCCGCTTTAACGGCATCGACTACCTTGTCATAATCTGATTTGATTTCGTAAGGTGGGTCGATCAGCACAAATCCACGGCGCTCTTTCGGTGGCATTTTAGCGATCAAGCCTTGAAAGCCATCGCCATGCTCAACTTGCACGCGGCGCTGGCGCGGAAAGCTTTGCTTAAGTAACTCGATTTCGGTGCTGTGTAGCTCAAACAGATTTAATCTGTCGTGCTCACTGAGTAAGGCCTTGGCAATCGAAGGTGAGCCGGGGTAATGAGTGAGATCGCCGCCCTCGTTGAAGTCTTTAATCAAGTCAACATAGTCTTGCAATGGCTCAGGTAAATCAGCTAGTTGCCATAACTTAGCGATGCCGGTTAAGTATTCTTGGGTTTTTTGTGCATGCTCGGAATTCAGCGCATAACCGCCCGGCCCACTGTGGGTATCCAGATACAAATATGGCTTAGGCTTGGCATTTAAATGGTGAAAAATGCGCACCGCAACCAAGTGTTTTAAGACATCGGCAAAATTGCCAGCATGATAGGAATGGCGATAGCTTAACAAGGCTCTGACTCAGACTAAAAATAATGGCCGCTATAATAGCCTGAGTTGGAGAGCAGGTCTATTTAGGATCACCGTGATTACTGTGTATGAGTAAAGTTTGAGGCAGCGGCAAAACAAAGACTAAGAGACTGACAACCCAGTGTTTATGGCATAAAGTAGCAGCTGCTAACGCATGCTATACCCAATCAACCTGGAGATGTTTGATTTCAGCAAGAATTTACAGGCGTTTAGGCAAGGCATTGATTGCAGGTAATGGCTTACCCGTTATCAAAATCAATAACGCGGCATAAACGCCTGTAAAACTTGCCCTTTGGGAGCACCACCATGCCTCGTATTGAAAACACGGTGGCGCTCTGAAACATGCAGCTTCAAGTTGATTGGGTATATAGATTAATAATCAAAAGGCCTGCCCCATCTTCACGATGACGCTATAGGTTAATGGAGGCCATGCATGGTCGCATACATCGAACAGTGTCAGTCATTATCATTGACAGCGAGAGTGTGTATTGCACTAAAAATATTTGAACGTTTTTGCCAACAACAATCGCTGCATCATTCAACCATTACCGAGTTTTGTGATTACTTATGGCAATGGCCACTCATCGACGATCCCGAACAGTTTGAGCCTTGGGAATCGTCTAGGCCTTATTTGGTTAACTTTGCGCTTGGTGACGCATCACATGCCGAAATGGATACTTTACTTTCTCAGGCAAATATTAGTGAGCATACATTTCGTGAAATTGTCGGCGGTATCGCTCAAATATTGTGGGGGAGCTTTTGGGGAGCGTGTGAAGACGAGGCTTCTTTAAACTGTTTGCACCAAGTTATTCTGCATTCATCGGTTACCGATTTACCCAACCTAACGCCATTTAGGTTTTCAAAATTTTGCGACAATAGTGGCTGGGGTTTTAAGCTCACCCCTGAAGATGTAACTTATTGGCGTTTATGCACTAATGTCGTATAACAAGCGACCACTGCCGATGGCGACGCCAACAAAAGTATGGCTAAAGCTAGGCGGGGAAATGGACAGCTAGCTTTGACATAAAGCGGCAGGGCTAAAGCACGCTGTTAATTAACATGAAAAGAGCTTGTTCCATTTTTTCATGAGTATTACTCGTATTCAGGGTACTCTGGTAAATTGCTATTTAACGAATACCAACTCGCTTTTTGAGAAACCCAAATATGACTTAGTTCTTTTGAATTAGGATCATCGTCCAATGAACCCAAACGCAAAATGATATGTTGAGTGCCATCTTTCTTTGCGTAGATTTGAGTTGCACAATTAAGACAGAAATATCGATTTTTTCCAGGTGAAGATTCATAACAACCTAATTTAACATCACCTAGCAACTTAAAGTCTGGATCTTTAACAGCTGCAACACTTGAGAATGCAGAGCCATGAGCTTTGCGACAAGTTTGACAGTGACAATGAACTATATCGCCAATTTCACCTGATATTTCATATTTAACGTTACCGCACAAACAACTTCCAGTTATCATTTAAACCTCAAAAAAGGATGGCTGTTCTGTTATTTTGATTGAGTTAGGGCTAATCACTGCTGGAGCCAACGAATATCCAGCGTTGTCCGCATGAGTGAACATCATAGGCAAAGTCCCAAAATACGGGATACGCAGGATGCCCCTTGCGAAAACCGAATGCTGCTACTAATCCCGCTTCGTCAATATTAATGCTAGAGAGAACTTTATATACCAAGGAAATTATCTCTTCGCGTTTCTCATCTAAGTTTTCCGGCCCATGACCTATTTTCCCTTTGTAGAGAATCATATCCATTATTTCGGTTCTGGCTTCTTGCGGGGACGATAACACTACATCTGACACTTGCGCGTCCTTAGACACAGCTACCTTTAGGATTTCCTCTAAACCAAGCTCAGGATCAAATGGTCCATATAGGTTTAGCCACACCTCATAGTTGATGCCATAGAGTAGTTGTTCGATTCTCCTGAACTCTGGGTGTCGATTATTGGTGACTATTTTCATGTGACCTTAACGATTCGAGAATAAGTGCCGATTGTGGCGTCTTTTTTGCTTACTTGTTGAAAAATAACAGGACATCCACCACTTTTTGCGCTAACTCACATCCTGAGCCATAGTTTAAAAACCACTTATGGAGCAGGATGTGGCCATGACTTTACCTCGCGGGCAGTTGATCTGCCCTGAATCAACACCGTACTATCATGTCACCAGTCGCTGTGTGCGCCGTGCCTTTTTATGTGGTATTGACCACTATACTCAGCAGAGTTACGAACATCGCAAGCCTTGGGTGATTGAAAAGCTAAAGCAACTGGCGAGCATTTTCACCATAGATGTCTGCGCTTACGCCATTATGAGCAATCATTACCATCTGATATTGCACATTAATTTGCCTGAAAACCGCAATCTATCAAATAGTGAAGTTGCAGCGCGTTGGCAACAGTTGTTTGCTATGCCCATGCTGGTGGATGATTGGTTAATGGAAAAAGAAAATAATAGGACATCCACCTCTTTTTGCGCTAACTCACATCCTGAGCCATAGTTTAAAAACCACTTATTGAGCAGGATGTGGCCATGACTTTACCTCGAGGGCAGTTGATCTGCCCTGAATCTACGCCATACTACCATGTCACCAGTCGCTGTGTGCGCCGTGCCTTTTTATGTGGTATGGACCATTACACCCAGCAGAGTTACGAGCATCGCAAGCCTTGGATGTTGGATAAACTAAAGCAACTGGCGGACATTTTCACCATCGATGTCTGCGCTTACGCCATTATGAGCAATCATTACCATTTGATATTGCATATTAATTTGTCTGAAAACCGCAATCTATCAGATAGTGAAGTTGCAGCGCGTTGGCAACAGTTGTTTGCTATGCCCATGCTGGTGGATGATTGGTTAATGGAAAAAAAGCAAACCAGTGCAGAGCAAGCGGTAGTGGCAGATTTGATAGCTGAATGGCGCAATCGCCTTAAAAACATAAGCTGGTTTATGCGCTGTTTAAATGAAGATATTGCGCGCAAGGCCAATCAAGAAGACAGCTGCAAAGGGCATTTTTGGGAGGGGCGCTTTAAAAGCCAAGCCTTACTGGATGAAAAGGCCTTGCTTACCTGTATGACTTACGTCGATTTAAATCCTATCCGCGCCGATATGTGCCAGCGCGTTGAACAGCAAGAATTTACCTCGATTTACGAGCGAATTCAGCAATATAAAGCGAAACAGAATGACCAGATTGTGAAGTCCGCGCTATTACCCTTTGAGCGCCAATTCGATACTCGCCAACCCCATGAAATCCCGTTCTATTTTGAAGAATACCTGCAACTGGTAGACTGGACAGGGCGTGCCATTCGAGAGGATAAGCGCGGCTATATTCCTGCCGATGAGCCCAAGTTATTACACGAGCTGGGTATTGAACAAGATAGCTGGTTGCAACTGGTCAGTCACTTTAGCCGAAGTTTTGGCAGTGCCGCCGGCAGTTGGGAGCATCTGACTGCCCATAGTAGAAAGGCTGGCCACTGCTGGACGCGAGGACAAACGGCATGTAATCGACTGAGTGGCGCTGGATAATACTAACTCACCGTATAGCCACACTATCTGCTCAGCTCTATATGCTGGTGCAGTCATGCCAAATTTCTATTGATCCGCTTAGAATTTAGCATTTCAGTTCAAAACAAACCGACAGTCGCTGTAGTTGTCGCAAATTTTCAAACAAGATTTGGTTTATGTTGTGGTGGCCTATAAAATTGCTGGGTTATTTAGGTGGATGTCCCAGCTTTTGCCAGCTTTTGCTTTTCAAGATTAGAAAATAAATGTCTGATTTAACTTGCTACATAAACAAAAAAAAGGGGGACAATGGGAGTTACCTCTATATAGAGTCCTCCTTCTCCCTGAGCTTTAAAGCGCGATTTCCTTTAGTGGGAACACACTTAGAAATCCTATCCTTAGATGACTTGGTCGTTGGTGAAGTTGATGGAACTTTTATTAAGTGGTTTGGAAAGGAAATTCAAAAGAAAAGAAAGGGCTTATTAGAGTGGTACTGGCTGCTTCCTGGGCAGCCAGAAAAACGACTAGCTCCGGAGGGGTTTGATAAATATTCGCTTAATGGTGAAGTCGTTGCTTCCTTTGAAGAGCAATGTCATGACGATCGAACTCTTTGTGATATGTTTACTTTAAAACCTTTACCTCCGAGATTTATTAAACTTCGTTATGATGAAAGTAAACTCAGCGAGCTCACTGCATTTAGTTTATTGCTAGTTAGTATTAGTCGACTTTTCAATAGCTAGATAGCTGGCTACAGCTATGACAAGAAGGGGCCGCGCACCCAGGGCAAACGCATGAATATTTTTTGAGCGCTTAGTGGTGTTTTCTTAGACGAATATCTGCCGCAAGGACGCGGCAGTTAAGCAAAATAATAGGACATCCACCTCTTTTTACGCTAACTCACATCCGCCAGCTTTAAGTCATTACTTTTTAAACGGTGCTTTAATCAGTTCATAGACACCTATCATTGACTGGATGAGAGAGCCATAATTATCGAGTGCTTCTAGTTGTGGCTGTGATGCTATTTTCAGTGCTTCTTCTGCTGTGGCGGCTTGAATATAGTGGTTGTTCGCTACTTCGAAGTCTTGAGCAAGTAATTGCTCTTTCTCTTCAGCAAAGGTGGCCGCTCCTGTGTCTAAGTAGGTTAATGTCTCGGTATTGCTGTGCTTGAAAAACTGAAATGATGGCATGCTCTGGAAACCTTTAATTGATTGGTACTGTCTAAATTATCTATAAGTCAATAACTTATCAAGTATGCATTTTTTTGCAAACGGTTTCGGCAATGCTTGGCGGTTAATTTCCATAAAAACAATATCTTAATTACACCATGTATTGGTGGTAAAGAGGGCTGTTTTATTGTGGATGACTTGTTTCTTTAAATTGCTTTTGTCGGCGTCGTTGCCACCAAGCCACCACAAAAAACACCGCTCCCCCGATCAAACCAGAATATAAGCACAATTGATGCAGGGCAGGGTTGCTCAGTAGGTTTAACAGTGGGTTGGTTAGGCTGACGGGGTAAAATGGCTCGACGTCATGGTGCATGATGGCGTCTAGCAAGACGTGAGTAGCGCAGCCAATGGCCGCGCTGAAAAACGCCACAGGCCAAGAAATGTGGGTGGCCATAAAACGGTTGATTCCCAGCCATTTAAGTCCCCACTGCGCGAGGTGTTTGCCTGATAAGGCGGCGACGACGGAGAGTAGCGCCGCGCCAACAAAGGTATGGCTAAAGCCATGCAAATGCCCTTCACCTGTGATCATCACTAGCAAAGGCTGAATGTCCATGATGATCTGTGCCCAGCCAAACACCATTAAGCTGAAGCTGCCTTGCAGCACGGCTTTAATGGCGATACCGGGTCCCATATGAAATGGCGTAAAGGGCATTGCTTTCCTTATCTATTGTCGGCGTCTAATCTAATTTGTCGCGTTTTATTGCGCCAGCGTTTGCGCAAACTGCTCTATGTCTTTGGCTATTAAGTCTAAGCTTTGTTGCCAAAAATCGGCTTGGCGGATGTCCATGCCAAGGTGTTTTTGCACCAAATCTTCGGCGGTCATTGCACCTGTGTCAGCAAGTAGGGCTTTATAGTCAGCGTAAAATTCATTGCCTTTGGCGGCGCGCTGGGCGTAAACGCCTTTGCTGAATAGGTAACCAAACAGATAAGGGTAATTGTAAAAACTCACCGAGCCAATACTAAAATGCAGTTTGCTTGCCCAAAACATCGGGTTGGTCTCATCCATGGCATCGCCATACCACTGCGCCCACGTGTCGGACATTAATTGGCGCAGTTGCTCGGCGGATAGCTCTCCGTCTTGGCGCTGCTGGTAAAAGGCTTGCTCAAATTCAAAGCGCACTGGGATGTTAATTAACAAAGCTAAGGCCGATTGCGCTTCTTCCCACAGCATTTGTAATTTGGCTTGTTTGTCGCTGGCTTTGGCCAGCAGTGCATCGCGCACCACGTTTTCGGCAAAGATGGAGGCGGTTTCAGCCAAGGTCATTGGGTAACTTGATAGGGCGCGAGGCTGATCTTTAAGTACCCAGTTATGAAACGCATGGCCAAGCTCGTGGGCTAAGGTGATCACATCCGACATGCTGTTGCCCCAAGTCATAAATACCAGTGGGGTGCGGCTGTTGGCAAACTGGGTACAATATGCGCCCATGCGCTTGTTGGCGGCTGGGGCGGCGTCAATTAGCTGGTTTTCAACCATGTAATCAACAAATTCGGCCATTTCTGGATCGATACCGGCAAAGGCTTCCTTGATGATCTCTATGCCTTGCTCAAAGCTGTATTGTTCGCTTACCTGTGCATTTGCAGTGGGCATAGCCGCAAGCTCTTGCCATGGTTTTAGGCTGGTTTGGCCATAGCAAGACGCCATGAGTTTACCGGCGCGTTGGCCAAGTTCACGATTTTGTTTGGTCACTTCAATCAGGGTGCTAAGGGTTTGTGCTTCGATGCGGCTGTCAAATAATGATGGATCTAAAAAGTGCACCGGCGCTGCACCATTAGCCACGGCCACGTCGCTGCGTTTGGCGTATTCGGTTAATCTGTCGCCTGCTAAGGCATTAAGTATGGCGGCAAAGCTTTGTTCATGTTGGGTCATGGCTTGATTAATGGCGCGCCAAGCGGCTTCGTGGCGCACGGTATCACCGCCGTATAAGATACTGGCGGCTTGCGACAGGCCCATGGTTTCTTGGCTGCCATCGGCTAAGGTGAGCGTGACTTGAATGCTGCCGGTTAGATTGTCGTATAAACGTGACCAAGCGTTGCGACCATTAACTTGCATTGCGCTCAGTAATTGCTCTTCTTTTACGCTTAAACTACTGGCTTGTTTTAGGCGCGCACGTTGATAGTTAAAGGCAAAATGAGCCAAGCTGCCGGTGAGTTCATTGCCCGCTAACACCTGCGCTAATTGCTCATCGGTGCCATGAATTAGGGCGTGACGAAACGGGCTAAATTGCTGTTGTAGGTTTGAATATAAGCCGTCCATTTGCACATCCAGCGCTTTTGCTGCTTCGTTACTGGCATCAACCGAGGTAAGGCAATTAGCAAAGCTCATTAGGGTGCTAAGGCTAATACCGATGGCTTCGGCGGCGACCAAGGCTTGCTGTAAGTGTTCGATATTGCTTGGATCTAACTCGGTTAAGGCTTGAATGCGTTGTTTGATTTCTTTGATGTCGCTAGCAATAGCAGGATCGTTAAGGCCGTGATAGGCAAGGGAGAGATCCCAAGTAGGTGCGGTCATGAAAGTGCCTCTAGTTAAAATAAATAAGAAAAATCATAAAAGCTTGGCTCTGATATGAGCATATTTTACACAGCAATGACAAGGCGTATAACTTAGGCTTGTGTGACGAGGCATGAGGTTAGCCCTAGGGGTTCAGATCCCAATACCTTTTGTGGCCACGGAACCATGATGGTGAGGGTTTTATTTTGCTCACTTTTTGTATCATGATGATTTTAGGTTATATTGATGCTAAATCATGGTGGATGACAGATAGGGAAGTCACGTGGAAACGTATTTGATTACAGGTGCAAACCGAGGCATAGGTTTTGCTTTAGTGCAGCAATGTTTAGCCAATGGCCATCGCGTGATTGCCACGTATCGTGACCAAAGCGCAGCTAATGCGCTGTTTGAATTGGCAGGTGAATCTTGCTTACTTGAGCTGGTTCAAGCAGAGCTAGATAGTGAAACTGGCATCAACAAGCTGGCTAACGAGATAGCGGATAAACCGCTCGATGTGCTTATCAATAATGCGGGGATCATGGGACCAGAGCAGCAAGATCTTAACGGTTTAGACAGTGAAGGCTGGTTAGCCACCTTTGCTATCAACACCATCGCGCCTTTTCATGTTAGCCGTTTATTGCTGCCAAATTTATTGCATTCGGCTCGTCCGCGGATCATTACCATTTCCAGCCAAATGGGCTCGCTGGCGCGCGAAAGCACGGGCTCGTATGCTTATCGCAGCTCAAAAGCCGCGGTGAATAAAGTCATGCAAGTGATGGCTACCGAGCTGGCTGAGCAAGGGGTGATAGTTTGTCCTATGCATCCCGGCTGGGTGCAAACGGATATGGGGGGAATGGAGGCCGATATTAGCGCGCAGCAAAGTGCGGCTGGCATTATTCGTTTTGTCGAAGGTGTATCGCTAGCTGAGTCTGGGCGTTTTTGGACCTGGCAAGGTGAAGAGCATCCTTGGTAAGGATTAATGTTCAAATAGCCAATAGTAGCCGTAGCCAAATATCAGTGCTGGCAGAGCCGAGTAGAAGGTGGCTGCCAATGCCGCCTTAGGCGCCATGGCCAACGCTGGAAACAATGCATCACCATCGTTGGCTAAGCCATTGGCAATTTGTGTTGACAGGGGCAGCGCACCGCTCAGGTATAATCCCGTGACTAGCATTTGCGGGCCACAGCCCGGTAATAAGCCGATGGTTAATCCAACGAAAGGCAACCAAGCCCCCCAACCATTTAAAGCCGCAGCGACATTGATTTGGCTGTAGTGATTGAGCACTTCAAAACTGACAAAGGCCACCACCACCCACGCACTGATGAAATGGGTATCTTTAGCCACTTTTTGCATTGGATGTTGGCATTGGGCTTTGCAGTCTTCACTGACGCTGGATTGATAATCATCGACGGGTTTGCCTAGTGCCCACAGGGTTAAGGTGATTAAGGTCAAGCCAGCGCCCAGCCACTCTATAGTAAGCTCGGGGAGAGCTAACAGCCGGTTAATATCTAACTGAAATGAAAGCAGTAAGGCCACGAGAGCGCAGGGCACAATCAGAATTTGCCAGAACATGCCTTGCGCCGTGATGGTGTGGTGTTGCCAAGATGAGATTGCGCTGGGCTTGGCGTTTGAAAGGAGCTGACGCTGGGGATGAGTTGGACGTAAAAAGTCATCTTGGTGGAGCAAGTTAACCAATAGTCCGGTTAAGGCGCCAGCAAATACCCCAAGGGCCATCATGGCAAGGCCGACTTGCGGTGCGCTGGCCAGCAGCAGAAAAGCGGCATCGCCCATGGTGGCGGTAAGCACAGCCACCATGGCAGCAAAGCCAACTTTGCCTTGAATAAATTGGCTACTAACAATAATGGCACCGCCGCAACCGGGCAGTGCGCCAAGTAAGGCGGCAAAGAGTATTTGGCTGACTTTCGAGCCTTGGTAAAGCTTGCTGATAGCATGCTGGCCGTCAAAAAAGTTTGCAAGGGCGTGGTAAATGGCAAGTGTTGCGGCCACATAACAGGTCACAGCCCAAAAGGTATCCGCCATGCTGTTGATGACCACAAAGCGCAGCTCGTCAACGCTTAGTAAAGCAAGTAGGCTAAGGGGAATAATTAAGCGGCGATGGGATAGGCTAAATTGACTGTGTCTTTTCGCATTTTTTAATATCAGTAAGTTAGAAACTGCCATCGCGTTTGTTCCCTTATCATTATCATGGTGATTGTTTTTATAATATGCAAATGATAATTATTATCAAGTAAATTTTGGAGATCGACATTATGCAAGGGCATCATCAAGATGAAACCTTTGAGCAGGGACTCGATAAGGTCATTGAACAGCAGTGTTTTCAGGCATGTGTATTTCGCGGCCTAGACTTGTCCGATGGACAATGGCGTCATTGCCAGTTTATTGATTGTCAGTTTATAGGCTGTAATTTAAGTAACTTGAATTTGCTTGGTAGCCAATTTGAGCGGGTGCAGTTTGAGCAATGTAAAATGATAGGCATTGATTGGACCTTGGCCAAATGGCTTGATTATGTGTTTGAAGCCACCGTGTGCTTTAACGATTGCCGCTTATGTGACAGCTCATTTTTTGGTTTAGAGCTGGATGATCTGCAACTCACTAACTGCATTGCGCATCGAGTTGATTTTCGAGAAGGGCGTTTTGTAAGCGCCGATTTTAGCGGCAGTGATTTTGCCAATAGTTTGTTTAATCGCACCAATTTAAGTCGAAGTGACTTTTCAGATGCGTTGAATTACCACATGGACTTAACGGCGAATACCTTAACTAAGGCCAAATTTAGTCGCGCACAGGCGTTGTGTTTATTGGCGTTTGCCGATATTCAATTGCTGGATTAGCTTGTTTAACTCTTGTTGTTTTGGCAACAATTTCATGAAGATGTTCACGTTGTTCGTGGCAATAACTTGGGTTAATTTGCGGCTCAGGTATGATGGATAAATGATCTATTTGTCGCCCATATTATCATCTTAGCTAGCTGATAAAGGGCCCATTGTTTGGTTGACGCGCGGTGTCGCAACACGGATGTAAGACAACTTATGGCAGGCATTTTCGATGATGAGCATGTCCAATATGCCGCTCGTCAATTATTACTGGGACATGAAGTTAACCTTTCTGCTAAACGTTTATCGGCCTTAAAAGGCTTATTAACAGATAATCATTTTACCTTATCTAAAGGGCAGCGCTATTGGCTGAATCCTCAAGGCAAGGCTTTTATTACGCGGCAACTTGAAAATGCGACCCCACCTGTTTGTCATGATCCCGAAGCCGATATTCAAAGCTTAAACATTCATTTGCCAAGTATGGTGAACCGCCATGTTATTCAAGCCTTACTAAAGAAAGATGCTAAGCAAGGTCTTGATCAAGCTGATTTGGCGTTGTTAGAAGATACCCAAGTGACCCCCACCCGTGATGATACCCTAAGGCTACGCAGCGCTCATGGCTTTAGTCTTTATCTTAGTCAGGGGCATTTGCTTGATTTATCGAGTTTTTTTAGCGTTTCTAATGAATGTGTATTGGCTGAGCGTTTAGTCTCGCAAGTGACTAAGCTATTGCCCGGTGAAACCAGTTTTACCCATGTGATCACGGTTGAAAACTTAGGCGCATTTATTGAGATAGAATTAAAACCTCAGTGCCTATTTGTTTACGCGCCGGGCCATCACACAGAGCTGGCGGAGCACATTGTCAAAACCTTACCTGCCAATGTCACTTGGGTGCATTTTGGCGATCTAGACCAAACCGGAATTGATATCGGGCTACGCCTTGCTGAAAAATTAAATCGCCCCTATAAACCCTTATTGCCCAGAAACTTGGCTGAAATTAGTCGCTACTATGGGCGAGCGTTGCAAAATGAACAGCAAACCGAGCAGGGTCAGCTCAGCACCAGTAAACGGGGCAAAGTAGGTTGGAAGATTGAAACCTTAGGGCCTGAGCTAGCGGCGCGTTTAGCGCCGCTGATTGAAAAGGATAGATGGTTAGAGCAAGAAGTGATTGTGTTGTGTTTGTAGCTGTTACCACTTTTTCTTAGGCTGAAATAACACGTCTAAATCGTCGGCTTCTTTTTCTTGGCGCTGTTTTAAATCTGAATCACTGTCTGATTTAAGTTGAGAATTTAACTCTGCCTTCATCTGTTGCATTTGCTCGAGTTTGGCTTGCAAGTAGGCATCACGATCGGGCACGGCCGATAAGGTTTGAATGGCTTTATCTAGTAATTGTTTTACCGTGCCAAATTGGCGGTTCATCTTAGCGGTTTGGGCGCGGGAGATGGCGTTTTCTAGGTTAATCTTTAATTGCATTAATTCAAGGCGACGGTTTTCCATGACATAAACCGGGGTTTCAACCTTGCCTTTAGAATGCTCTGAGCGCACGATAGCGCGGATCTTTTTGATCACTTGTAGCATTAACAGAGCTTGCTTGTCATTGTCAGGAGCACGGTAGGCATCGCTTTCAGGTGCTTGGTAGTTTTGCTGTATTTTGCTGATTTGGCCCGTGATATCGTTTAATCGTTGCTTCGCTGGCGCCAAGCTGGGATCAACCTGCACGATGGCTTGTAACGCGTTTAAAATCCGATGATGCAATATTAACAGCAGCTCTTTACTAAATGGCAGTCGAGAGGCTTGCAGCAGCATCTCATCGGTTTCTTCAATGACCGCTTTTTGTTTCACTATGGTAGCGCGTTTTTGCGCTTCCATCTTTTGACGGTATTGTTGCAGTATGTTGTAACCGATGATCAAAAAAAGTAGAACAGCGGCCAGTATTAATATTAATGGAAGAACCATAGTACCCTCAGGTCGAGATTAAAATGCGAATCGCCGAATATTTGAAATATTACAGTCATATATCATTACGGTAAGGTTAGCATAAACTGACTGCCGCCTAGCTCGCCGCCATTTTTCAAGGAAATGTGACCTGTATTGTTTTTTATCTCATGTGCAGCTGCAATTTTCTTCGCAAAGAATAATCCTAAGCCTGTTCGACCTCGTGTTACATCAAATCCAGCTAATGTATCCTCACCAATTTTAAGCATTTCATCGGGATAACCTGGGCCGTTATCTTCAATCAGAATTTCAAGCTGCATATTATGGATGCGTGCGCTGACTTGAACTTTATCCTTAGTATAGCGCAGGGCATTCACTAAAATATCGTTAATTAAATAGGCGATTAATTCGCCATCCATAAACCAAGCGAGATCGGGGTCTACATTAAGGGAAATATCGACATTTTTATTATGATAGAAAGTTTGGTTGCGCCCGACTTGTTCTTCTAAAATGTCATAGACGAAGTGCTCTGATATGTTGATGGGAAGTTGTTCACGCTCATAACGGTATAATGCCAATATTTGCATTAAACTGCTGTTGAGACGGGAGGCTTCATAATGCAAGGTGGCAATTTGCTGGCGTTTTTCTGGCGAGTCGCTAGCGCTGTCTGCGGCTAAGGTGTCGATGGATTGAAGCACCATAAATAAAGAATTTTTCATATCGTGGACTGCAGTTGCTAGTACAGCAGCAAAGTCTAAGTTGTCAGTTTGGGACATAAAAATTCCATAAATTTAACCGAAATCAATTAGTTTCAGCTTACCTTTTGACTTGAATGGGGTAAAGTAAAACTGTTTGTTGTTTATTCTGTTAAAATTTAGCAGAAGATTATCATATTAGATGGTGAATTAATGAAACTGCAGCAGCTCAGATATATCGTTGAAGTGCTCAATCATAGTTTAAATGTTTCCGCTACGGCTGAAAGCTTGTACACCTCGCAACCTGGGATCAGTAAGCAAGTTCGTATGCTGGAAGATGAACTTGGAGTGCAAATTTTTGAGCGCAGCGGTAAGCATCTCACTCAGGTGACACCCGCAGGTAAAGATATCATCCGTATTGCCTCAGAAATCTTAGGCAAGGTTGAAAGTATCAAATCTGTGGCTAGCCAGCACACCCATCCTGATGAAGGCACGTTAAATATTTCCACCACACATACTCAAGCGCGTTATGCCTTGCCCGATGTGATCAAAGGCTTCATCAAGCGTTATCCTAAGGTGTCGCTACACATGCACCAAGGTACGCCTGCGCAAATCAGTGAAGCCGTGGCCAAAGGGACTGCCGATTTCGCGATTGCTACCGAAGCCCTGCATCTTTATCACGACTTGGTTATGTTGCCTTGTTATCACTGGAACCGCAGTGTCGTGGTGCCGAGAAATCATCCATTAGCCAGTAAAAAACACATTACCGTGCAAGATGTGGCGCAATACTCACTGGTTACTTATGTGTTTGGTTTTACAGGGCGCTCTGAGCTTGACGCGGCTTTTAACGCTGCCGGACTTACACCTAAGATAGTGTTTACCGCGACCGATGCCGACGTGATTAAAACCTATGTGCGTTTAGGGATAGGTGTGGGTGTGATTGCCACCATGGCGATTGATAAGGTGCAAGATAATGATCTTGTAGCCCTTGATGCCAGTCATCTGTTTGAGTCTAGCACAACCAGCATAGGATTTCGCAAAGGCACCTTTTTACGTGGCTATATGTATGATTTTATGGAGCGTTTTGCCCCGCATTTAACGCGTGATGTGGTTGACCGCGCGATCATGTTGAAATCCAATATTGAAGTGGAAAACATGTTTAAGGATATCGAGTTACCACTTAAGTAGCTTTACTGGCGGCTTTAGTGACAGCTTTAGTGACATTAGTACAATTGTTGGTATAGGTTATCTAAAATCGCAGCCGTGGCCCCCCATATTAACCGGTTGCGATAGGGGATAAATACCAAGTTCAATTGTTTGCCTCTGATATTGGTTTGCCAATAATGCCGTCGCTTGATTTGTTTGAGCGGCATTAAAAAGACGTCATGTACTTCATTATTGTCGATTTGTAAGCGATAGCCCGATGTTAACTTAGCCACTATCGGCGTAATGCTAAATCCAGTGCCGGTATGAAATTGGGGCAGGGCACCGATGACATTAACAAATTGCGATTCGAGACCGACTTCTTCATGGCTTTCTCGTAATGCGGTATGAATAAGATCCCTATCTGTTTGCTCAACCTTACCCCCCGGAAATGCAATTTGGCCACGGTGGTGGCGTAAATGAAAAGCGCGCTGCGTTAATAACACATGCCACTGTTGTTGGTGATATTGCAGGCCCACTAATACCGATGCCGCACGTCCTGTGCTGGCATAATTGGCAATTTGCTTGGGGGGATGCAATATAAAACGATGTAGCATCTGTGTCGTCTCTAATCAGTCGTCTGCTTGATCAGTATGGGCTAATATGGGCAAAATTTTAGCTACTTTATCGTATGTTTCTTGATATTCAGCCTGCGCGTCAGAGTCCGCCACTAAGCCTCCTCCAGCCCAACAATAAATTTGCTGCTGATAGCAAACTAGGGTGCGTATGGCGATGTTGGTATCCATATTCCCGTTAGCACTGATGTAACCTAAACTGCCACAATAGAAACCACGACGATGAGGCTCCAGCTCTTCTATCACTTCCATTGCTCTGATTTTAGGTGCGCCAGTAATCGAGCCACCCGGAAAACAGACTCGCAGTAAATCTTCGGCTTCATAAGGTGGCGCTAATTCCCCGGTAATGGTGCTAACTAAATGATGCACTGCGGGGTAGCTTTCAACGGCAAACAGTTGTGGTACTTTTACCGTGCCGGGCAAACAAACGCGCCCGATGTCATTGCGCAGCAAGTCCACTATCATCAAGTTTTCGGCGCGATCTTTTTCCGCGCTCGCTAAGGCTTGCTTCATCGCCTCATCAGCATCCGCTTCTTGGCAGCGTGGCCGAGTGCCTTTTATCGGCTTGGTTTCGACTTGGTTTTGTTCGAGCTTTAAAAAACGTTCAGGGGAAATTGACATGATCACCCCTTGCTCTAAGCGCATAAAGCATGAAAATGGCGCGCGGTTAGCGTGCATTAGTCGTGTAAAGGCTTGATATTCATCACCCACATAGTTAGCTTGAAAACGCTGCGCTAGGTTGACTTGATAGCAATCGCCGCTTTGCAAATAGGCCTGAACTTGATTGAATTTTTTGCCATATTCGCTCTGGCTCATGTTTGATTGCCACTGGCTAGTTAGCTCAAAATGGGTTTGGTCGGTGGTCATGGTGGCCAGCTGGATCAACCATTGCAAACGCTCATTGGCATAGCTCTCACTGGCTTGTGGAGTATCTCGATGACAGACCAAGTGGACTTGTTCCTGCTGGTGGTCAATGATCAAGGCCCAGTCATAGATACCGACAGCCATATCAGGCAGGGGAATATCAGCCTCGGCTTGCTCGGGTAATTGCTCAAAGCGGCGGCCAAGATCATAACTAAAGCACCCCATGGCGCCGCCTGTAAACGGCAACTCGTTATGCTCTGAATTGGTTGAAAGCAAGCAATAAGGAGGCAAGAAGGGCTGTGGCAAACATTTTTTGCGCCAGATTTTCACGAGTTCAAGGGGGTCTTGGTTGGTGGTATAACAACTTTGACGCGTTTCTACTTGGCTGGTATCAGCATAGGTTTGAATTTTAACTATCGGCTCGGCGCAAATAATTTGATAGCGGTTATGCTGACTAGCAGGCGCCTGACCGCCAAGAATAATGCTCCAAGGCTGTGTTGATAGTACATTTTTTATACGATCAAGGTCGTATTTAGAGAAAGACAAGTTTTTTTTAACAACTAACGACATCTTTTTTCAAACCATACCAGAGTTTTTAACACACTTGCTGGATGCAAGGTTCGCGCAAGAGTATCATATACCCAAGTTACCTCAAGCTGCTTGTTCAGCGAGAATTTGTAGGCTGTTAAGCGCGACGCTGATTTGAGACATAGTCGTTCTACGTTGAAAATCAGCAACAAAGCATAACAGCCTACAAAACTCGCCCGATGGGAGCCTCTCATTATGTTCATTTTTTCGTTAAAAAGCCTTGTAAGGGATAACCATTACTGCGTCTTTTTGCCTCAAACTGAACAAAATGAGGGGCTCTGAAACCTGCATCTTGAGGTATCTTGGGTATATGGGGATAACAATAAAGCGAATAATGCTCCCCAGTGGAACAAGGAACAGTGAGGCAATTTATATGTCAGTGATAAAAAAAGAACACCTGATAGAAAGTGTGGCTGATGCGCTGCAATTCATCTCTTATTACCACCCCCTTGATTTTATTCAGGCACTCGAAAAAGCCTATAACAAAGAGCAAAGCCAAGCGGCGAAAGATGCCATGGCGCAAATCTTAATTAACTCGCGCATGTCAGCTGAAGGCCATCGTCCTATTTGTCAGGACACGGGTATCGTGACTGCGTTTGTGAAGATAGGCATGAACGTGCAATGGGAAACGGACATGACGGTACAAGAAATGGTCGACGAAGGTATTCGCCGAGCCTATAACAATGCCGACAACCCATTACGCGCGTCAATTGTGGCTGATCCTGCTGGTGCACGTAAAAACACTAAGGACAATACCCCAGGTGTGGTACACATTGAAATGGTACCGGGCGATAAAGTCGAAGTTATGATCGCGGCCAAAGGGGGCGGCTCTGAAAACAAATCTAAGATGGTCATGCTCAATCCATCTGATGATATTGCTGATTGGGTAGAAAAAACCGTGCCATTGATGGGCGCAGGTTGGTGTCCACCGGGCATGCTAGGCATAGGGATAGGTGGCACGGCGGAGAAAGCCGCAGTGATGGCCAAAGAATCATTAATGGATCCCGTTGATATTCATGAGCTGCGTGAGCGCGGTGCACAAACAACCGATGAAAAACTGCGCTTAGAAATCATGGATCGGGTAAACAATCTTGGTATTGGTGCGCAAGGCCTAGGTGGTCTGACAACGGTACTGGATATTAAGATAAAGAGCTGCCCAACTCACGCAGCTTCTAAACCTGTTGTTATGATCCCTAACTGTGCAGCCACTCGCCATACTCATTTCACCTTAGATGGCTCGGGCCCTGCTGTGCTAAAAGCACCGCGTTTAGAAGATTGGCCTGAAGTGACCTTTGAAGTGGGTGAAAATGCGCGCCGAGTCAATGTTGACACCTTAACTCAAGCCGAAATGCAAGAGTGGAAAATGGGTGAGACGGTATTGCTATCAGGTAAAATTTTAACCGGACGTGATGCTGCCCATAAACGCATTAAAGAGTTAATTGACTCAGGTGAAGGGCTACCTGAAGGGGTGGATTTTAATGGTCGCTTTATTTACTACGTAGGCCCAGTGGATGCGGTGGGCGATGAAGTGGTAGGCCCTGCTGGCCCGACTACTTCTACACGGATGGATAAATTCACTGACTTTATGTTAGAAAAGACCGGCCTGATGGGCATGATAGGTAAAGCCGAGCGCGGCCCTGCGACGGTGGAATCGATTAAAAACCACAAAGCCGTGTACTTAATGGCTGTCGGCGGTGCTGCATATTTAGTCGCTAAGGCAATCAAGCAAGCTCGCGTGGTTGCGTTTGAAGATCTGGGTATGGAAGCGATTTACGAATTTGAAGTGGAAGATATGCCAGTAACGGTTGCAGTTGATTCAACGGGCGCGAATGCTCACGATCAAGGCCCGGCTATTTGGCGTGCTAATATAGCCGATGCAAATGCATTAAAATAATAAATTTGAGAATACTTATGCAAAGCTGGCCTCGAGCCAGCTTTTTTTTGCTTACTTTTTGAGTCCGTCTGCTTATTTCAAAATGTTACCGTCTTGTTATCGCTGTTTGATGATTTAGATTTTTTGGCTGAAAAACCCAAAAAAGCAGTAAATTTACACCAAATTGTGACATTCTTCTTTGTACAACTAAGGTGCAATGGTATAACGAGCACTGTAACTTTTAGTCATTTTATTGAGGGAATATAATGTTTGAGAAGGTCGTAGAAGCTGCTGCTGATCCAATTCTTGGCTTAACTGAAGCGTTCAAAAAAGATGAGCGTCAAGACAAAATCAACCTAGGCGTGGGTATTTATAAAAACGAAGCTGGCCAAACGCCAATTCTTGACACTGTTAAGAAAGCTGAAGCGCGTTTACTTGCCTCTGAAACGACTAAGAGCTACCTGAGTATTGAAGGTAACGCGGCTTACGGTAAAGCTGTGCAAGTTTTACTGTTTGGTAAAGACAGCGATATCGTTGTTAATAACCGTGCATTCACAGCACAAGCGCCAGGTGGTACAGGTGCACTTCGCACTGCAGCTGATTTTGCTGTTAAACACCTACCATCAAATAAAATTTGGGTAAGCAACCCAACTTGGGCTAACCACGGCAACGTGTTTAAAACAGCTGGCCTAGAAGTCGTTAATTACGATTACTACAATGCACAGACTCGCGATTTAGATTTTGACGCTATGCTAACTTCTTTAGCAGGCGCACAAGCGGGCGACCTAGTATTATTCCACGGCTGTTGTCACAACCCAACGGGTATCGACCCAACACTAGAGCAATGGGAAGTATTGGCTAAGCTATGTGCTGACAAAGGTTTATTGCCATTGTTTGACTTTGCTTACCAAGGTTTTGCTAAAGGCGTTGAAGAAGATGCACAAGGCTTACGTATTTTTGCTCAATACAACAAAGAGCTACTGATTGCTAACTCATTCTCGAAAAACTTTGGTTTGTACAATGAGCGTGTTGGTGCAGTAACCTTAGTTGCAGCAGACAGCAAAACAGCTGAAGTGGCATTTAGCCAAGTAAAAAGCGGTATTCGTGCTAACTACTCAAACCCACCAGCACACGGTGCAGCTGTGGTAACGACTATCCTAAATGATGCTGAGCTATACGCGCAGTGGGATAAAGAAGTAGCAGAGATGCGCGACCGTATTCAAGAAATGCGTACGCTGTTTGTCCAAACCCTAAAAGACAAAGGCGTTGAGGGTGACTTTAGCTTTATCGAGCGTCAAAACGGTATGTTCTCTTTCTCTGGTTTAACCCCTGAGCAAGTGGCTAAACTAAAAGAAGAGCACGCAATTTATATCGTTGGCTCAGGCCGTATTTCTGTTGCGGGTATGACCAAATCGAATATGGAAGCGCTATGTGAAGGTATCGCTAAGGTACTTTAAGCTCGCTTTAGATTGAAAAAACGCTGCTATTGTGCAGCGTTTTTTTTGCCTAGAGTTTATCCAAAAGTAGCGTAAACGTAACTGGATGTAGCTGGCATGTAATGATTAATTGAGGGCTGGCACGTCAATTTCGTTAAATACGTCAAGAATATCAGTTTGAGTGACTATTTGTTAATCAATTAATAGTTTTTTCAAACGACGCAAAGAAATAAAATTCTTTAAATACATGGGGTTGTAATTGTTGTTTGTCGAGTAGGTGACAGCAATCACACTATCAAGTGAGAGCCCTGTTGAAAGCCCATTTGCGCTTTGTTTCAGCGCTGCAATATGGTAAAAAACACAGCGTTACAAAAGGATATTTTCACAGGGAAGCTATCTAGGTTGTTGGGCCTTGTGAATACCAGCTTTGATTACTGATATTAAGAAAGCTGTTATTTCACTGTGTTTTGATTTGGACACAAATTTAAAGCAGCCACTATGATACAAAGTGATTTTTAACTTTTAGTTTTATTTTTTTGCGAGTATCACATTTTGGTATTTTGGAAGCACCAAAATACGCAACATAAGTAAGGATGGAAAATAAATGAAATACGGTTTTTTTGATGATGCAAATCGAGAGTACGTGATCACACGTCCGGATACGCCGGCACCGTGGACCAACTACTTAGGTACTGAAAAATTCTGTACCGTAATCTCTAACAATGCGGGTGGTTACTCTTTCTATAACTCTCCTGAGTACAACCGTGTGACTAAATTCCGTCCAAACGCGTCATTTGACCGTCCTGGACACTACGTTTACCTACGTGATGATGAGACAGGTGACTACTGGTCAATCTCTTGGCAACCAGTGGCTAAGAGCCTAGATGAAGCCAAATACGAAGTTCGTCACGGTCTTTCTTACTCTAAATTCAAGTGTGAATACAACGGCATCACTGCAACTAAGACATTGTTCGTACCAAAAGGCGAAGATGCTGAAGTTTGGGATGTGGTTATTGAGAACACTGGCGACAAGCCGCGCACTATCTCTGCCTTCTCTTTTGTTGAGTTTTCTTTCTCTCACATTAAATCTGATAACCAAAACCATCAGATGTCTTTGTACTCAGCTGGTACAGCATACGAAGATGGCGTGATTGAGTACGACTTGTACTACAACACAGATGATTTCGAAGGTTTCTACTACCTAGCTTCAACCTTTGACCCTGATTCTTACGACGGTCAACGCGATGCATTCTTAGGCGCTTACCGTGACGAAGCTAACCCAATTGCGGTTGAAAATGGTAAGTGTTCAAACAGCGCACAAACTTGTTACAACCACTGTGGTTCTCTACACAAGCAGTTTGTTATCCAACCAGGTGAAAAAGTACGTTTTGCTTACATCCTAGGTATCGGTAAAGGTAACGGCGCTAAACTACGTGCTAAATACCAAGACTTAGCAAACGTAGACGCAGCATTCCAAGGCATCCTAGATCACTGGAATGAGCGTTGTGAGAAGTTCCAAGTTAAGTCACCAAACAAAGGCTTAGACACCATGATCAACGCTTGGACACTATACCAAGCTGAAACCTGTGTTGTTTGGTCTCGTTTTGCTTCTTTCATCGAAGTGGGCGGCCGTACTGGTCTTGGTTACCGTGATACTGCGCAAGACGCAATCTCTGTACCACACGCTAACCCGAAAATGACCCGTAAGCGTATTGTTGACTTACTACGTGGTCAGGTTAAAGAAGGTTACGGTCTACACTTATTCGATCCAGATTGGTTCGATCCAGAGAGAAAAGACGTTAAACCATCTAAATCGCCAACGGTTGTACCAACGCCATCTGATGATGACAAGATCCACGGTATCGAAGATACGTGTTCAGATGACCACCTATGGATCGTTCCAACCATTTGTAACTATGTATTAGAGTCTGGTGAGCACAGCTTCTTTGACGAAGTGATCCCATACGCAAATGGCGGCGAAGCCACTGTTTACGAACACATGAAAGCAGCATTAGATTTCTCTGCTGAATATGTTGGTCAAACCGGTATCTGTAAAGGTCTACGCGCTGACTGGAACGACTGTCTAAACCTAGGTGGTGGTGAATCTGCCATGGTGTCTTTCCTACACTATTGGGCACTAGATGAGTTCATCAAACTAGCTAAGCATCTTGGCAAAGACGAAGACGTTGCTAAATACACAGCAATGGCACAAGGCGTTCAAAAAGCGTGTGAAGAGCACCTATGGGACGAAGAGGGTGGCTGGTACATCCGTGGTCTAACTAAAGACGGCGACAAGATCGGTACAGCGCAACAAAAAGAAGGCCGTGTACACTTAGAGTCTAATACTCTAGCGGTACTTTCTGGTGCGGTTTCTCAAGAGCGCGGTGAGCGTGCAATGGACAGCGTTGACGAGCACCTGTACTCGCAATACGGTCTACACTTAAATGCTCCTTCATTTGCTACACCAAATGACGACATTGGTTTCGTAACTCGCGTATACCAAGGTGTTAAAGAAAACGGTGCTATCTTCTCTCATCCAAACCCATGGGCTTGGGTAGCTGAGACTAAGCTGGGTCGTGGTGATAAAGCGATGAAGTTTTACGATGCACTAAACCCGTACAACCAAAACGACAACGTTGATCATCGTAAAGTTGAGCCATACTCTTACGTACAGTTCATTATGGGTCGTGACCATCAAGATCACGGTCGTGCTAACCACCCATGGTTAACAGGTACTGCGGGTTGGGCATACTACGCGGTAACTAACTTCATCTTAGGTATCAGCTGCGGTTACAACGGTCTAGAAATCAACCCATGTATCCCAACTGATTGGCCTGGTTTTGAAGTACAACGTCAATGGCGTGGTGCACAATACAACATCAAGGTTGAGAACCCGAACGGCGTGAGCAAAGGCGTTGTGTCTATCACCCTAAACGGTGAAGCAGTAGAAGGTTCGATCCCTGTTCAAGCTGAAGGCAGCGTGAACGAAGTAGTTGTGGTAATGGGCTAAGTTTTAACTCAGCCTCAATCATAATGCGATTTTTTAAGGGGCGGGCAGGTTTGCAAGCCCCTTTTTTATTTTTTAAATATTTAGAGTGTAGGGATAGTCATGATTAAATTTGGTACAGGCGGCTGGCGCGCCTTCATTGGTGAAGAGTTCACTAAAGATAATGTACGTCTAGTTGGCCAAGCATTAGCAAATATCATTAACAACGAAAATGTTGCTGATAAAGGTTTTGTGATCGGTTTTGACCGTCGTTTTTTATCTAAGAAAGCAGGCTCTTGGTTAGCCGAAGTTATTGCAGCTAACGGTATTACCGTGAGCTTTATCGACAAGTATGTACCGACCCCAGTGGTGATGTTCAAATGTCGTGATATGGGCTGTCAATACAGTGCCTGTGTTACTGCTTCGCATAACCCAGCCGATTACAACGGTATCAAGGTGTTTATCGAAGGTGGCCGCGATGCAGACGAAGTGATCACGCAAAAAATTGAAGCGCAAATTGCTAACCTAACTCAAGCTGACGTTAAATCGATTGATTTAGAAGATGCGATTGCACAAGGTAAAGTGGTTGTTATCAACCCAATGAATGAGTTCGTTGATTCTATTCTGAACTACCTAGATGTTGATGCAATCAAGAACGCGAACTTGAAAGTGCTGATCGACCCTATGTTCGGTGTGGCGAAAAACGCACTGCAAACCGTACTGATTTCTGCTCGTTGTGAAGTAGACGTGATCAACGACGGCGAAAACCCAGGTTTTGGTGGCTTAATGCCTAGCCCAAGTGCAGCAACCCTATACCGTTTGAAGCACTTAGTGGCTCATGAAGGTTATGATATCGGTATTGGTACCGATGGTGATGCTGACCGCCTTGGTATTATCGATGAAAAAGGTAACTTTATTCACCCGAATGAAGTATTGCTACTGCTTTACTACTACCTGCTTAAGTACAAAGGCCTTAAAGGCTCTGTGGTACGTAATATTGCAACGACCCATCTTCTAGACAAAATTGCAGCCGATCACGGCGAGCAAAGCTTTGAAGTGCCAGTAGGCTTTAAACACATCAGCTCTCAAATGGAAGCCGATGACTCGCTGATTGGCGGTGAAAGCTCGGGCGGTTTAACAATTCGTGGCCACATCAAGGGTAAAGATGGTGTGTTTGCTTCTAGCTTGTTAGTTGAAATGATCTGTGTAACAGGCAAGAAACTGGGTGAGCTACTGCAAGAAATCTATGCTCGTTACGGTTATGCTTACACTGCCGAAGGTGATTGCACCTTTAAACCTTCGCAAAAAGAAGAGCTTTACAAGCGCATCTATGAAGACAAAGAGCTACCCGATTTCGCTTACGAAATTGATAAGGTAAGCTACGAAGACGGCGCTAAGGTTTACTTCAAGAATGGTGGCTGGGTTATTGCACGCTTCTCTGGTACTGAGCCGCTATTACGTATCTTTGCCGAGATGGAAGATAAGCCAACAGCCGAAGCTGTGGTTGCTCAAGTTAAAGCTTTCTTAAACGTTTAAGTTTTATTAAATCTTTAATTGATAAAAAAAGCCCCTGATGGGGCTTTTTTTATGCAAACAATGGCTTTGTGGCGCAAAACTGCAATTAACCCATGTCTTTACTGCAATGGCAGGATATTATAGCTGCACAACTTCAAGAAGTGATTGAGCCGCAGCTAGAAGTTGTTTCTGTGTTTATTTGATATAGTGGCTACGCATTTTCTGATTGAACAAAAGAATATAAGCATGATGGATAGAGTGAATAAAAGTTTAGCATATATTGCTGCCCAACCTTTTCTAACTACGGATATTGAACATATCCAGTTTTTGTATCATGCCAGTGAATTTAGACAATCTATCTTAGATTGTATTGCCAATGCTAAACAGCGTATTTACCTCACCGCGTTATACCTTGAAGACGACGAAGCCGGCCGTGAAATATGGTTAGCCCTTGATCAAGCCAAAAAGAACAATCCCGACTTAGATGTGGTGGTGCTGGTTGACTATCACCGTGCACAACGGGGGTTGATTGGGCAAGCGGCTGACTCAACCAACGCTACTTTCTATCAGCAATATGCTCTTGAGCATCAAAGCCAATTCAACATCTATGGTATTCCGGTAAAAAATCGTGAGCTGTTTGGTGTGCTTCACCTGAAGGGTTTTGTGTTTGATGACACCGTGTTGTATAGCGGAGCTAGCCTGAATAATATCTATCTGCATAAGCAAGATCGTTACCGTTACGATCGCTATTGTTTAATTACGCACGCCGCGTTAGCAGATAGTTTTGTGCAATACATAAACCAATTGATCAGCGAAGACTTTGGTGTCGTACCCCTGAATATTGCGCCAGTGCCGAGTGTTGCAGAAATGAAAGCCCAGCATCGTCAGCTGCGCAGGCATTTAAAAACGGCTCAATATCATTACCATGGACAAACTTTGTCATCACAGGATGAGCAAATTGGGTTGCTGCCGCTGGTTGGCTTTGGCGCGCGTGGCAATAAGTTAAACCAAATGATCCGCCATATTTTTCACAGCACGCAACGTGAGCTGGTGCTGTTTACGCCTTATTTTAACTTTCCTGCTGCGTTGTCGCGTGACATCACGGCTATGTTAAAACGCGGCGTTAAGATCACCCTAGTCGTTGGGGATAAAACCGCTAATGATTTTTATATTCCTCCTTCGGAGCCATTTAAAACCATTGCCGGTTTGCCCTATTTATATGAGCTTAATTTAAGAAAATTCGCGAAACGTCACAGTCGATATTTAGCTTCGGGCTCGTTGAATATTCATTTATGGCGTCATGAAAACAATAGCTTTCACCTTAAAGGGATCTATTCCGACAAGCAAACTATGTTACTGACGGGCAATAATTTAAACCCACGGGCTTGGCGATTGGATCTTGAAAATGGCATTTTGTTGCAAGATAAAAGTGGGGTCTTGGCCGAGATGCAGGCCAAGGAGCTGGCGTTGATTATGGCTAATACCAGCCAAATTACTCATTATGAGCAAATCGAATCCCTTGATGATTACCCGTTACAGGTTCGTAAGCTACTCAGTCGAATGCGGGTATTTCGTGCGGATAACATGGTTAAGCGGATCTTGTAATAAGATGGCTGTATGCGTGGTCGCTAGCGCCTGTCCACGCAATAGGGTTTAATCAGCCGCTTATACGCCTGAGCTAAACGTATTTCGGACCAAAGTAAGGTAGCTCACAATAGCTAAAATCGCTGACACCGTCATGCCGATAGCAAGGGTGCTTGCATTGTCACTGTGAAATAAGCTGACAAGAAGCCCAGCCAATGCGCCCATGCCAAATCGCAACGTACCACTTAACGCCGTTGCAGTTCCTGCGATATCGCTAAAGTCATTTAAAATACCTGTCATACAATTCGAGCCTATCAGGGACATCACGCCGACAAAGCTGACCACAGCGCCGACGATGATCCAACGATTACTCACATCAAACAAGGCGATAGACAGCATCATTAAGCTTGCTAGTCCGAGTAAGGTTAAACCTGTGGTTAACATAAAACGGTAGCCCTTCTTGGTTACAAAGCGACCATTGATGGCGGTAAATATCATCATAAAGATAATGTTTAGACCAAAGTAATAGCCGTATTCTTCACTGGGGATCCCTAAGTATTCGATATAGACATAAGGAGAGGTGGTCAAAAAGATAAACATGCCCGAAAACGAAAAGCCACTGGTTAAGATAAACCCCAGTGCGCGTCGATGTGATAGCACTTTAAAGTAATTTTTAAGTACGTTAGCAAAGCGGAGCGGAACCCGCTTTTCTTTGGCGAGGGTTTCGGGGATCAAGTAAACCACTGCGATAACCGTGAGCACGCCGGCAATGGCTAAGAGATAAAAGATCGCTTGCCAACCAAACCAGAGCTCAATATATCCGCCCACCAAGGGAGCGACGAGAGGAGCGAGTGTCATAATAAGGATCACAAATGACATCATTTTGGCGAACATGTCATGGGAATAGATATCACGTAATAATGCACCGACAATCACCGCCGCTGCGCCACCGCCAATGGCTTGAATAAAGCGCAGTTTCATCAGTAGTTCAACGTCTTTGACAAAATAAACCCAAACATTGCTGACGATGAAAATAAAGAGGCCAGAAAGCAAAACGTTCTTGCGACCATAACTGTCAGAAATGGGGCCGTAGATCAGTTGGCCAAAGGCAAAACCAAACAGAAAAATACTTAAGGTCATTTGCACTTGGTTAATCTCAGTATGTAGCGCATCGGCAATACTCGGGATTGCAGGTAAATACATATCGACAGCCAAGGGCGTGAGGCCAGCTAAAGATGCTAGGATAATGATAAATACTAAATCAGGCTGTTGAGTTTTCATGAAATACTAGTTTTGTGTTTTGAGGTGGCCAAGATAGTCAATATCCGTGGCCATGTCTATGGTGCATCCAAACAAACTCTCGCTGAACGAGCATCTTGAGCATGATTGGATATAAGTGAGAAGCTGATGTTAGATTATATAGCAGCAGATGCGTTTATCCTTGACCGTGACGATTTCAAAAGGGGTTTCATAAATTGCAGCTAACACATCGGCTTGAAACACTTCATTAACGCTACCATCAGCCACGACTTTGCCCTGCTTAAGTGCCAGAATGTGATCGCAATAACAAGCGGCAAAGTTGATATCATGGATCACCAACACCACGGCTTTGTTCATGTCGTGGGCCATTTTTTGCAGCACGTGCATAATTTGTAACGAATGCTTGATATCTAAGTTATTGAGGGGCTCATCAAGGTAAACATAGTCGGTGTCTTGGGCCAGTACCATCGCTATAAACGCCATTTGCCGTTGTCCACCGCTGAGCTCATCGAGGTATTTGTGTTTTAGCTCGATCAAATCTAAATAGGTGAGGGCTGAATTGATCACTTGATTATCTTGTTCTGTTAGTCGACCGTGACTGTACGGAAATCGGCCAAAAGCAACCAACTCTTGTACGGTGAAACGCATGGTTAAGGTATTCGCTTGGCGCAATACAGCTAAGCGTTTGGCCAACTGCCTTGTATCCCACTGAGCGATTTCTTTGCCATCTATGATAACGTTGCCGTTATCTCGGCTAGTTAGGCGAGCAGCCATGGCCAACAAAGTACTTTTACCCGCGCCATTCGGGCCAATAATGGCGGTGACTTTGCCTCGTTCAAATTGACCATCGGCAGCGTCGACTACCTTTTTGTCGCGATAGAATTTAGACAGTTGATTTAGTTGGATCATAGTTAGGCGACTCGGTTGCGAAGCAATAAGTAGATAAAGTAACAGCCCCCAAGCAAATTAATTAGCACGCTGAGGGTGGTAGAAAAAGTAAACACGTGCTCAACGATCCATTGGCCTAGTAGTAGGGAGCAAACCGCGATCAGCGCGCAGCCAAGTAATTGTACTTTATGCTGATAACTTTGCAGTAAAGCCCTACTCAAGTTAGTGACCAATAAACCAAAAAACATAATAGGACCTACCAGCGCGGTAGCGATGGCAATGCCAATGGCACTCAGGATGAAAATAAACTGGGTTAGCCGAGCAACATCAATCCCCAGACTGGTGGCGTTGTCCTGCTCTAGCAGTAACACATCTAAGTTTGGGTGTAAGCGAAACAATAACCAACTAACCCCCAATAATAGCGGACTGCAAAGATAGACCAAGTCAGTTTTAACATTATTAAAACTGGCAAAGAGTTTTGCTTGCACCATGGCAAAGGTCGTGGGATCCATTAGTAAAGATAAGAAAGAAGAAATACTGGCAAATAGCTGACCAAAAACCAAACCAACTAAAAGCAAGGTAATCAAATTACGGCGTGGACGGTTAAAGTAGAATCGGTACAGCAGCACGGCAAACGCCACCATGGTTGAGGTTGCAATGGCAAAATTGATGTAGGGATCCACCACTAGGCTACTCAAGCTACCAAAGATTAATACCAACAAGACTTGAGTGGTCACGTACAAGGCATCAAACCCCATAATACTGGGGGTGAGAATACGGTTTTGGGTGATGGTTTGAAACACAAATGATGCCTGAGCGATGGCCACGCCAGCGAACATGATCGCAAGAACGCGGGGAATGCGTTTGGACAAAAAATACGCGTAGTTATCAGTATTAAGACCAAGCGCCACCGATAGTATCAATAAACCAAGGGCGACAGCGCTTAACAGCCATAGTCGAGTACTATCACGCATATGGTTTATCCTTGTTATTATCCCTTAATAATAAAAAGATAAAAACGCCACCGGCGAGAATACTCATAATAATGGCAATGGGCATATCGTAGGGGAAAATGATAATACGGCTGATTAAATCACAGCTTAATACCAGTAGTGCCCCATAAATCGCGGTTAAAGGGATATTCTTTTTCAAGTTATCGCCGTAAAACAGGCTGACTAAATTCGGGATAACCAAGCCAAGGAAAGGCAGCTGGCCCACTATCATCACCACACTGGCTGACATAATGGCTACCAATATCACCCCCAGAGTCAAGATCTGGTGATAGTTTAAACCAAGGTTAATGGCAAACTCTTTACCCATGGCCGTCGCAGAAATCCAAGTCGCAAACACATAGCTCAACAGCACCATAGGCACAGCAATGAATAACAGCTCAAAATCACCGCGTATAATATGCGAGAAGTTGGCAACCGTCCACGTGTTTAGGCTTTGTAACACATCGTATTTATAAGCAAGGAAGGTGGTCAGAGCTTCAACAACATTGCCAAAAATGATCCCGATTAATGGGACAAACACCATGTTTTTAAAGTGAATACGCTGAATTAGGTAGATGAACCCTAGGGTGCCGATAATCGCGCAGCTAAACACGAACCCGAGCTGACTGAACTCGCCAAAAAACACTAGGCTTAGTACATAGCCAAGCATGGCACATTCGATGGTGCCCGTGGTAGAAGGAGCAGCAAAACGGTTTTGGCTGATTTGCTGCATCACTAAACCGGCAATGCTCAAGCCGGCACCAGCCAATAGAATAGCCAATAATCTAGGTAACCGGCTGCTAAACAATAACTCTAAAGCAAATGGATCGCCTTGCAGCAGCTGGCGTAAATTTAAATTGGCTGCACCAATAAACAAAGAGGCAGTGCTAAGCACCGCCAAGATGAGTAATAATTTTTTCACCGTTAACCTCAACCAACCTTGTTATAACTTGATAGCTCGTTTGATATCTCTCACCATCATTTCGGTTGCGGTTACGCCTGACATGGCTAAATACCAAGAGTCTACGTCTAAATAGGTGATTTGATCTTGCTGATAGGCAGGGGTTGCTTTAACCAGTGGATTATCCAAAGATTGGCGCAAACTTTGACTTTTTTTGTTGTGTAAGCTGTTTCGATCGAGCACTAAGATATGGCTGGGTTTAGCTTGCAACACAAATTCATAAGAAATGACATCGCCATGTGGGTTGGCACTGTCGTTAGTCACACTTTGTTTAAAGCCAAATTCATTATAAATCACACCAAAGCGTGAGCTGGCGCCGAATGTGCTGATATTGTCGCCGATGCTGAGTAAGGTTAGCGCATCATTACTATTGCGTTGGTTGTATTGCTTAATCGTGCTGATCTGGTAATCAAGCGCGGCGATTTTTTGTTCAACCTTATCTGTTATGTTGAATATTTTTCCGATGTTACGCCACTGTTGTTGGGTACCTTGCCAGTAATTTTGTCCCTCAGCGATGGCATATACAACAGTGGGGGCAATTTCAGTTAGTTCATCATATTTAGCCACCCCGCGTGGCCCGACTAAAATAAGATCTGGCTTTTGCGTATAAATGGCCTCCATATCGGGCTCAAATAAACTTCCCGCAGAAGGGTAATTATCTTTGCCGTATTGGGCTAAGTATGCGGGCAAGTGAGAGGAGTTGGCGACAGCAACGGGTTTGATACCAAAGTAATTTAAGGTATCTAGCGGGCCAAACCCAATCACCACCACGCGTTTCGGCGTTTGGCTTAGGTTGGTGATACCCATGTAATGCTCAACTTGTATTTGTTGAGCAAAACACGAGCTGATTGAGAAGGCGATGAGTAAAAAAATGGTGCGAAAAACTTTCATGGTTAAATGATTCTGAGAGTGATTATCATATTCATCTGAAATATACAGATTCTCATCTATTGATTCAACAACAAAGTTTGAAGGCCGATTCAACATTTATCCTCTGCCATATCAAGTTGATATGGTGCAAAACCAAATTCCTTACGAAAGGCATGGGTAAAATTTGACGGGTAAAGGTAACCTGCTTCATAGGCCGCTTCGGTAATGGACACGAGGCCCTGTTGTAAGTGCTGGCGAGCAATATTCAATCGACGATGGCGGATATAGCCGTTCACCGTCATGTCTAATTGTTGCTTGAAGCGTCGTTGCAAATTGGAAATGCTCATGGCAAACGCCTCGGCAATGCTTGCTAATGTCAGATTTTGATCTAAATGGTTTTCGATATAACTGATGATATCTTCGATGCGTTGATCCTTATAACTGGCTAAGCCATCTTCGATATGATTGGCTTTACTTTGATGAAAGTTATCTGGCAGCTGAATACAAGCATGATGGATCAGCTGGGCGATTAGGCTTTCAAGCTCAATTTTTTCTGCAAAATTATGTGGTTGAAGAGATGCTACCTTGCTTGTCAGGGAGATCAAATTGGGATTGATATCCAGATCGTAAAATGCCTGATGATGTTGTAAGAAAGCGTAATGATGACAATTATCAGTGAGTCGCGCAGCCAGCCATTTAGGCTTAATTAGGACATTAATTTTATTTACTACGTTATGTTTGCTTAATGTCCGGCGAAAGTTGGTCGGTTTGGTTAGATTGACCACAACGCCTTTTGGTCCTTCATTTGCATTTAGCTCAAATTTCAGATTGTCATAGCTAAAACTTAAACGCCCAGATAGTAAAATGGTGATAAGTAAAGCCGGTGGGGTGGGAGCAACGATGTCGGAGTCTACCAGCTCGGTACATAGCCCACCGTGCACATAGATGCCTTGGTCATATTGATATGACATTAACTCGCCTTGCGCAAGCTCGATGGAATTAGCTTGCCCCTGGCTGACGATGATTTGGTTTTCTTCCACCGAGATAGTTTTAGTTAAGGCCACCTTAATTTTGTTGCTTGCCAATTTTGACCTCTTTGTCATTTGCTCATTATTCACAGCATGTCTGCGTTTTTGCATAACTCAATCATCTTTGTAATGGGGAGTGATATAATTACTATACATGATAATCATTATCATTAATATTTAGAGGTGTAGATGAAAAACGCTCCGAGCTGTTCACACAAGTTTTTCCATTCAAGGCTATCTTGCATTGGCATCGCAGTCGGCGCTGCGCTAGCTTTGCCTGCTCATGCTGAGCAGGGCGAGTCGGTATCCGCGGAAAAAATGGTGATTTGGGGAACTAAGGTTTCAAGCAATGCAGAATCCTTGTTAACTGAGGATATGTCGCTAAAACAAGCAGATCATATGTCGGATCTATTACGCGATGTACCAGGTGTAGACGTGGGCGGCACCCATTCGGTAAATCAAAGGATCACCATTCGAGGTTTGAGTGAAACCGAGCTAGACATACGATTAGACGGTGCTTCACAACACGCTAATATGTTTCATCACATCGGAAACTTAACCTTAAACCCAGACATTTTGAAATCAGCAGATATTCAGGTAGGGAATAACTCGGTGATGCAAAGCGGGCTTGGCGGTTCGGTATATTTTGAAACCAAAGATGCACGTGATTTGATTGCCCCAGGTGAGGTGTTTGGCTCACGAGTGTATGGAGGCTATGCCAGCAATGACAGTCAACAGGGCTCGTTAACCTTATATGGTGTATTGACCGAGCAAGTCGATACCATGGTCTATGGTCAATATGTTTCGCGTGGCGATTTTAAAAACGGCCATGGCGAGAAAACCTTTGGTGTGGCAGGTGATGTCTTTAACGTATTGGGTAAGTTAGGCTATGAAATTAGCGATACACATCGTTTAGAGCTGTCATACGATATTTACCGTGATAGTGGGGATTATAGTCCTCGCCCCGATATGTCTGGTGGCGCTAATACAAACTTATCTAAGGAGCAGTTGCTCCCAACCGATTATGATCGTGATACCGTGACCTTGAATTATCAGCTGCGCGGTGATCAGCATAATGGCAACGTGACGCTTTATCACAGTCAGACCGAAATTATTCGCGATGAATCTGTGATCACTTCACGTTGGCCAGCTAATCGATTATCGAAGAACTCGGCCAAAAACCAGAATTTGGGTGCCAATGCGCAATTTCAAACAAACTTAACCTTAGGTGATTTTGCAAATACGTTAACCTACGGGGTGGATTACATCGACAGGACCTCTTCCAGTAAGTATGGCGGTAGTCAATTTATGAAAGAGTCGACCATTTCAACGGCCGCCTATTTAGAAGATAAGTTCGTAGTTAGTGAACAGTTTTATGTCACGGTTGGGCTGAGGTACGACAATTATCAGCGCAAAGCCGAAACGGGCAATAAAAGTTTTGATGAGTTGACTTGGGCGTTAGCCGCTGATTGGCAATTGACCAAGGAATGGGCGCTGTTTGCCAGTAGTCGGTCTTTATTTAAAGGCCCAGAGCTATTGGAATCATTTATTGCTTACCAAGATGTGGCTTTTTTAGATCAAAATATAAAAGCGGAAACAGGCTTAAATAGCCAAGCTGGCCTTCGCTTTGACAAACAATGGGATAAGCATGTTTTTAGTGCCAATGTTAGCTTTTTTAAAACAGACATAGACGATTACATAGTAGAAAAACATTTCTATCAAAGTACACCAAGTAGCTACCTCATTTACAACTTAGGCGATGTTGAAATTAAAGGTTTTGAGGCGAGCGCGTTTTACAGTTATGCCCAGTTCAACAGTAAATTGTCTTATGCGAGGTCCGATGCAAAAAACAAAACCTTAGGTGGACCTGTTCCCAATGGCATTGGTCGAAGTATCGACATGGGAGACAGCATAGCTTTGACCTTGGATTATCAGGCTGATCAGATAGATAGCGTGTTTGGTTGGACATCAATGGTGGTTCTAGAAGAAGACAATGTGTTTGATGGTCAGCCGGTGAAGGAAGGTTATAATGTTCATAATTTTTATGCTCAATGGCTGCCCGCCAATGTCGATGGCCTGTCGTTGACCTTTGGCATCGATAATATTTTTGATGAATTCTATACCTCTCATGCTTCTCGTTCAGGAACTGCTCGTGGCTATGTTCTTGATGATTATGAGCCGGGTAGAAACTTCAAATTATCAGCCGCTTACCAATTTTAACTAGCTGTATAGCCCAAGTGAGTCGCTTGGGCTTGCATTCCCTTTCAACCTTAAGTTTTAGTAGTGTTGACGACATTTGCTTATTAAATCCTATTTTTATTGTTAAAACGACGCCCTAAGTTGCTGTTTTCAACGTTTACCTTCAATTGCAACACCTTAATTATCAGCAGGAATAATGAGATGAATAGCTTTAGTACTTGGCTAAAAATTGACAGTCCATATGCACAGAAATACTTAACTACACTGTGTCGACATTTTGCTCGAAAAGTGCCCGCTACTTGGAACGAAAATACAGGCACGGTGGATTTTGCCATGGGACAGGCGAAATTTTCGTGTAGTCAAGATTCGCTGCTCATTCATTGCTATGCATCGCTGCCCGCTGAGATGGAGCAACTTCAGGCGGTTATTTCATCTCATTTGCAAATGTTTGCAAGGCGCGAGCCTGTTATCATTAATTGGCAAGTGAGTGGAATGGATGATTAATTAGGGTATTTGGTATCCCTCGAAGTTATCACTAACGTCAAGGGAATGGCAACGTTTAGCAATATGCTGACAGAAATGGAAATTTTATTAGCACCTATTAAGCATATGGAGATTTTGTAGTAAGCTCTGATTATTGTTAATGCTTAATGACAGAGGATACAATGAAATTAATTAAATACTTAGGATTAGGTGCAATCGTTCTTTTTTTGACGGCTTGCCAACCAGAAGTGGGCTCTGAAAAATGGTGTCAGCAAATTAAAGACAAAACTGCAGGTGACATTACTGCCAATGAAGCGGCAGATTATGCTAAGCATTGTGTTTTTAAATGATCGTCACTGATAAGGCTGTCGCAGACCAAATCTGGCAGTGGTTAGAGCAAGTCGTGATTGGGCTGAATTTATGCCCTTTTGCCAATAAGCCACACCGCAATAAGCAAATTGCGGTTTGGGTAAGTGATGCAGTAACCCCAACCGATTTGTTAGCTGATTTAGGTGAAGCTTTTACGCATCTTGATGTGACCGCTGCCGAACAGCTTGACACCATCTTGTTTGTTACGCCCAAGATGTTGGCCGATTTTTATGATTTTAATGACGCCTTAGATTGGGCTGATGCCTTAATTGAACAACAAGGCTGGTACGGCGTTTATCAAATTGCCAGCTTTCATCCTGATTATCAATTTGCTGAAACTGAACCAGAAGATGCAGCAAATCTCACTAATCGAGCCCCATTTCCTGTGTTTCATCTGATTAGAGAAGAGAGCATGAACAGAGCTCTGGACAGTTACCCTGATCATGCCTTGATCCCCGAACGGAATATTGCCCGTGTTACGGCATTAAGTGACACAGAAAGAAAACAATTATTTTCATATTTATTTAAGGATTGAATTAAATGAAAACCCTAGTATTAGCAGCGGGAATTGTTGCGTTATTTGGTTTATCGGCGTGCTCTAAAGGGCCTCAAGGTGATAAATACGTTTGCCAAGGCAACGTTGAATTTTATGTCGATGTTAAACAGGATAAGGCCACCTTGTATATTCATGGCGATGCCAAGGAGCTAACCTCGGTACCAGCAGGATCGGGCGCTAAATTTGTAAGCGATGAGCACATGTTTTGGTCACATCAAAACACCGCCATGCTAGGCGAGGGGCAAAATTTACATAAAGAGTGTAAAAAACAAGCATAAATTTACCAATTATTGAATAAAACCACCTTAAAAATTAATAAATATTCACAAGAGGTGGTTTTTTGTGATATAGATAAAGCTTCTGCACTATTTATAATTTCAAGTATCAAGTGTTGAAGATTTTAATATACTTAGTGTTAAATTCTATTTTTTAAGGTGCTTGTCCGTCAGGGTTAGCATTTTAATCTGTGAAATTGGCTCGGCAGGTTATTTCTTGCTTGAGCCAATTCTGGTGATCATTTAATATTGCGATTTTCAGCTGATCCACCGACATGATAGGCAGATAAGAATTGCATTGTCAGCGGTTGATTTGCGTAGTAACGCAAAGTGAAGAGTGGTAAGGGAAGCAATGAATAAAACGATGTATGAAAAGATATGGGACAGTCATTTAGTTCATGAGCCAGAAGGCGGTACGCCTCTGCTTTACGTGGACAGACAGCTCATGCACGAAGTAACAAGCCCACAAGCCTTTGAAGGCATGAAGCTTAAGAATCGTAAAATCCGTAACCCACACAGTGTGCTTGCTACTATGGATCACTGTGTGCCAACCAAGAAAGAAGCACGTGCCGTTCTTACTGACCCGATTGCGAAAAAGCAAATCGAGACCATGGCTGCTAACTGTAAAGAGCACGGCTTAAATCTATACGACATGGAAAGCCCAAATAACGGCGTAATCCACATCGTTGTACCTGAGCATGGTTTCGTCCATCCAGGTATGGTGGCATGTTGTGGTGATAGCCATACAGCTACCCATGGTGCATTTGGTGCACTGGCATTTGGTATCGGTACTTCTGAAGTTGAACACGTTATGGCAACCCAGACGTTACAACAAAAGAAATCGAAAACCATGTTGGTTAAGGTTGACGGTAAACTATCTAAATTTGCTACCGCAAAAGATATCGCACTGGCAGTCATTGGTAAAATTGGTACCGCAGGTGGTACAGGTTATGTTATTGAATTTGCTGGTGAAGCGGTTCGTAATCTAACCATGGAAGGGCGCATGACCCTATGTAACATGGCGATTGAAGGTGGCGCACGCGCAGGCCTAATCGCACCAGACCAAACGACGTTTGATTACCTAGAAGGCAAAGAATTTGCACCAAAAGGTGAAGATTGGGATGCCGCGGTAACTTACTGGAAGTCGCTTGTTACTGACGAAGGTGCACAATTTGATGCGATAGTTGAACTACAAGCCGAAGACATAGCTCCACAAGTGACTTGGGGTACTTCACCAGAGCAAGTTATTAACGTAAATGCACCGGTGCCAGGCCCAGATGATTTTGACGACAAGATCAAAAAGCAAGCAGCTGCATCAGCGCTTAAATACATGGGCTTAGAAGCGGGTCAGTCATTAACTGATGTTAAGTTAGACATTATCTTTATCGGCTCTTGTACTAACGGTCGTATTGAAGATTTTCGCGCGGCAGCAGAGCTGTTAAAAGGTAAAAAAGTTGCTCCAGGTGTGCAAGCGATTGCGGTACCAGGTTCATACTTAGTGAAAAACCAAGCGGAAGAAGAAGGTTTAGATAAAATCTTTATCGAAGCAGGTTGGGAGTGGCGTGAGCCAAGCTGTTCTATGTGTCTAGCGATGAATGGTGACCAATTAGCACCAGGCCAGCGCAGTGCATCGACTTCTAACCGTAACTTTGAAGGACGTCAAGGTAAAGGCGGTCGTACGCACCTACTTTCACCTGCGATGGCGGCAGCTGCATCTGTAGCGGGTACCTTTGTTGACATCCGTGATTGGGACTAATCCTTAATCGCCTCACTAAGTTGTTTGGAGTAATAAATGCAACCATATAAAAAACACACTAGTATTGCGGCATTAATGGATCGCAGTAACGTAGACACTGACCAAATCATTCCTAAGCAATTCTTGAAAAAAGTTGAGCGTACTGGTTTCGGTATCCACTTATTTCACGATTGGCGCTACTTGGATGACGGTATTACACCTAATCCAGAATTTGAACTAAACAAGCCCGCTTTCCAAGGCGCAAAAATCTTGGTAGCCGGTGACAACTTTGGTTGTGGTTCATCGCGTGAACACGCGCCATGGGCGATTGAAGATTACGGTTTTAACACGGTGATTTCGACGAGCTTTGCTGATATCTTTTTCAGCAACTGTTTCAAAAATGGCATCATTCCAATTAAGGTAACCCCGGCTGAGCTGGATGCGCTAATGGATGAGATCCGTGCTAATGAAGGTGTTGAATTTACCGTTGATTTAGAAGCTGAGAAATTGACTACACCGGGCGGTATTGAAATCAAAATCGAAATCGATGCATTCCGTAAGCAAAGTCTACTAGAAGGCCTAGATGACATCGCTTGGTCACTTAAGCATGAAGACAAGATCACAGCTTTCGAAGAAAAGCATAAGCAACAACTACCTTGGCTTTGGAAATAACTTAGGTTATTTGCTGACGTTACCTAAGGTAGCTTGAATCAAGGCGCGGCATTCGCCGCGTTTTTTTTTACACTCTTTTTGTGTAAAGTTTTACGTGAGACAAGGATAAATCAGCATGGCAGAAAGCTCGGCAAAGAAGGTACAGTCAACCCGCCGTGTGCTCTTGATGGACACGACCCTGCGCGATGGTGAACAGACTCAGTCTGTTGCGTTTCCTCCGACAGAAAAAGTCAGTATTGCTAAAGCATTGCTGCAAAAATTAAAAATTGACCGTTTGGAAGTGGCTTCTGCGCGTGTTTCTGATGGTGAAAAAGAAGCGGTCAAAAAGCTGAATGATTGGGCGAGAGCAGAAGGTCTGGTCGACCGCATTGAAGTCTTAGGCTTTGTTGATCACACATTAAGCGTTGACTGGATCAAAGATACCGGTGGCCAAGTATTGAACTTGCTGGCTAAAGGCAGTTTAAAGCATTGTAGCGAGCAGCTAAAAAAGACATTAGATCAACATGTTGCAGACGTTATTCAAACCGTTGACTATGCCTTAAGCCAAGGTTTAAAAGTTAATCTATATCTTGAAGACTGGTCAAATGGTTACCTAGATAGCCCAGATTATGTTTACCAAATGGTGGATAAGCTACGCCACACTGGCATAGAGCACTTTATGTTGCCTGACACCTTAGGTGTGATGTCGCCAGATGAGGTGTTTAATAGCTTAAGTGACATGATTGCGCGTTTCCCAGATACCAAGTTTGATTTTCATCCCCATAATGATTACGGTCTGGCAACGGCCAATGCCATGTTTGCTGCTAAAGCAGGCATCAGCGCCATTCATTGTACCGTTAACTGCTTGGGTGAGCGCGCCGGTAACGCATCATTAGCCGAAGTCGCTGTTGTGCTTAAAGACAAGCTAGGCTATCAAATTGGCATAGATGAGAATCAAATTCATCATATTAGCCAACTGGTTGAGAATTTCTCAGGTAAGCGTATCGCAGATAACACACCGATTGTCGGTGCCGATGTGTTTACTCAAACCAGCGGTATCCATGCCGATGGCGACAAAAAAGGCGGGCTTTATATGTCCGCGTTAACCCCTGAGCGTTTTAACCGCTTGCGCAGCTATGCGCTGGGTAAAATGAGTGGTAAAGCCTCATTGGCGAAAAACCTCGAAGCCATGGACATAGAGCTAAGTGAAGAGCAGCAGCGCATGTTACTCAAGCGCATTGTTAAGCTTGGCGATCAAAAAGCAACCATTACACCGGAAGATCTGCCGTTCTTAGTCGCTGATTTGTTAGAGCGTAAAGACTACAATCATGTTGAACTACTGAATTGCTCAATCACATCCGGTATGGATTTAGAATCTGTGGTCAGTATTCGGGTATCGGTTAACGGTAACATCCATAAAGCAGCGGGCAGTGGTAATGGTGGTTTTGATGCCTTTATTGGTGCCATGAAGCAAGTCTTGGCTAAAGAAGCGCAATTTGAGTTTCCTGAGCTAGTGGACTATGAACTTAGGATCCCACCGGGCGGTCAAACCAGTGCACTTACGGAATGTATTGTGACTTGGCGCGATGAAGGCAGGCTGTTACGCACTCGGGGTGTTAACACCAACCAAGTACTGGCAGGCATTGGTGCCACCTTACGTATGATCAATATTAAGCTACATAATAAGCAGTTAAACTAAGTAGTTTAAATAACTAGCTAAACTACGCATTAACCTAGCTAGGTTTAACTCTGCTATTGAGATCAGCTAAAATCGCCTTCGGGCGATTTTTTTATGAAGGAATAAATCATGACCAGTTATAACTTAGCGTTATTACCCAGTGACGAAAAGCAAGCTATCGAGATCGATAAGCAAGCGGCCTACGATGTTTGGAAAGTCAAAAATGGTGAAGAGCCCGAGTTTTATTTGGAGCAGCAAAAAGCTAAGTTTAGCGATCCTAACCAGCTTGAAATCTACACCCAAGCTGTAGAAAACTATAAGGCATTGACCAAATAGTACGTCATTAAGCTAGGCATGTATTGATTGCTTAGTTGTCACTTTTGACGTTAGCGACTGGATCGCCAATGTTGTGCTTCTTTTTGGGTCTCTGGCGGATCTTAGTCAACAATCTAATTTTGGTTTTTAGAATGGTTTGATTTAAATAGCGTTGATCAAATTGTAACAGCCAATGTTTGAGCCGTAAGCGCCACGCCTTGGCTAACTTGTTATGAATGATTTTGGCTAGCTGGTCGTACTGCTTTAGCGCTAAAGCTTGTTCTATCCCTTGATAAAACTCTATTTCAAGTATATTACTCAGCTCAATTTGCTCTACTTGTCCCGCCGTAACGCCACTATCTTCAAAGCTGGTGGCTTGTTCTAAGTAACCACAGGCCAATAGCTCAAGCTTAGTACGAATACATTTCTCACACTTGCCACAATTTGTATATTGACCGCTTGGTGGGTTATGGCAAACACGTAAGCGACTAACTGCATCAGGGAAGCCCTGAAAAAATTGGTATTTTTCAAGGCGTGTATAGGCTTCCAGTAAACCTTGGCTGGTTAAAAAACTGCTGCTGAAATATTTGTTTAGCAAAGGGTGTGAGCCACGCGGTATGTAATTTTGAATTTGGTTATCCAATGAAATGGTAAATTCACGGGTATCCGCAGAGAGTGCATGGGCTATGCCCGCCATCATAGGGCCAAAATGATAATCGGCATAAAATCGCCAATGGCTATAAAGTTGTCTTACATTGGTACTCACAGGCACCAAATCACAGCCATGTTGTTGCACTAGCTCAGTCAGGGCGGTGACTGTATCTTGATAGGTCTGGTGGGCAGCGGGTTTATTGGGATCGCCTAAGTCCATGCCATAGACAAAAAAAGCATGGCTAAAGCGGCGGGGGTGCTGCGCTGGATAAATTTGCACACTGCGGCAAAAATTAGCCATCGAGTCGACGCCACCGGATAAAAATAAAGCCGCCTTGGCTGGTGCTGGTAATAACACTTGATATGATAGTGCCGAGAGTGTTGGCAATGTGTCATGCCCATACCAAAGCTGGTATAGCTTTAACATACTGGTGGCATTCGCTAAGCTATCGGGACAGAGTGCTCCATCAATATGCAGGCGTTGCTCTTGAGTCACCAATGCGATGGGCAAGAGTGCGAACAAAAAAGGCTCATAGCAAAGGCGAACATGGTGCTGGCATGCAAGGGGAACCCGAAAGTAAACATGATATGCTTTGCTTTGTTGCTCAAATTGCACCTTAGCGGTTAATTGGCAAAAATCTGCATCAGTTGTTTTTTCCAATTGACTGATCAGCATAGCGAGCCTTTTTGTAAAATTTTGCTAAAAGTATAGCTGAAGCAGCTAACTACTGCGTTAATTATTAAGATATGAGGGTTTATGAATCTATCAGAGTTAAATGAAATCACCGATTGTGAATACGACAAAGAGCACCTATGCAGCGCCAATACTTATCCAAAATTTGACCGCATTTTGCACTGTGTAACCAGTCAAGATGAGCCAGTTGATGCATGGCAGCTTCACGGTATTCATTACGCCGATGAAGAAGAAGTGGCAATGGGGGAAGCTGAGCAGGTCGGAGAAATCATTTATCACAGTATGATATTGATCCACTACTGCCCATTCTGCGGTGAAAAACTGGCCTAACTGGCTTTATTTTCAAGAGTGTTGATTATCTCTACCAAGCGGTCAATTTTTTGATTAGATAATTGGCGATAGTCAAAATAGGGACAAACAATCAGGCGCTCGTTGGGCAACAGAGCAAAATCGGCATCTAACCAGATTAATTGCGCTAACCGATTAGCGTCGGTGAGTACTTGGCTGGCATAGGTTTTGCCCATGATGATATGAATTGCCTTTGAGTTAGCAGTAAAGGATGGCGCACTAAACAACAGTGCTGTGCTTGAGCCATTTTGTAACAAGCTGTTATCTCGACAGTCTTGCCATGTTGTCGGCTTTAATGTCGAGGTTAAATAGGGCTCACCTAACTGATGTAACAATTTGGCATAAACATTAAAAACCTTACGCCAACCATTGCCGCACGCTTGATTAATGGCCGCTATATCACCGGTATGTAAAGGACGAAAATCAACCATATCGAGGTAATCAGCCGTGTTTGGACGATTACCTATGTAGACAGCTAAGCGAAATTGCGCACAGCCAAAGCCGGTGAGTTGCATGATGAGCCTTGTTCTTTTTAAACAGAGGCAAAAGTAAATCATGAACAGATGGGGATTGCCAATAAAAAGCCGGCCATAAAGGCCGGCAAACGCTTAGATTGCAGTCTTTTGCGTTAAACGGTTATTAAGCGGTTACAAAGGCTATAAAGCTTGCTCGATGCGTTTAGCACGCTTTGATGGAGCAGGGTGGGTTGAAGTAATACTGTCAACATCACCTAGGCTTGCCAGTTTATTGAAACTTGATACCAAGGCTTTTGGATCGTAGCCATGCTTTTTCATAAATTTCAGTGAATAATCATCTGAGCCTAACTCATCCGATTGTGAGAATTGGGCTTTCAGTACTTGATCCGCTAAATCAGCCAGTTGAGATTTAGCTAAACTTCCTGCCACACCACCTTGAGAAGCAACCCCTTTTCGGGCCGCACTGGTCGCATAGGCTTTTTGGAACTGGGTTTTACTGTGCTGTAATTTCACGTGGCCTATTTCATGACCGATCACCGCAATCAGCTCCTGATCCGTCATCATGTCCATCAAACCTGAATAGACCCGCACGCTACCATCAGGTAGTGCGAAAGCATTCACGTTATCATCCACATACACTTTGAAGTTCAGCTTTAGTCCGTCTTCATTCAGGTGTTTTTGGGTTAATTTGGCAAGGCGTTTGGCATAGTCTGAATTGGCGGCCGCTACCTTGCTTTGTGCGTCATAGGCTTGGGCAGATTCACGTCCAAGTTGGGTTATTTCGGCGTCAGAAAGGGTTGCGGCTTTGCCCGCATCTTTGGCTGCATCGACAAGATCGTTATTAATGCTTAAATCAAAGGCTAATGCAGGGGTCGTTGCGAGGGCTAAACCTAATAAGGATAAAGAAAAAAACTTACGCATATCAAATACTCATAACAAATAAATCAGCTACACAGTAACAGTGGTGTAACACATGTGCAATATTGATATTGTTAATTTTTTTACTTTTAATTATTTCTTCTGAGCAAAATGGTTAGTTGTTATAGGTGCTTAGGTCGTATATCAAAATATTGTTTGTTTATGGGTGCTATTTCTTAGGGAACTTAATAAACTTAGCTCCTCACAAGGAGCAGGCTGCAACTTGATTGCGGGTCTAAATTTAAGGGTTGGATATGAAACAAATATGGCGCTACGCAGGTGCTTTGCCTTATTTACTGGCGGTTTTTCTAAATGCATTTGTGGATCTCGGGCACAAAATAATCATTCAAAATACTGTATTTAAGGTGTACGACGGACAGCAACAAATCATCCTGACGGCCATTGTTAACGCCCTCATTTTACTTCCTTTTATTTTGCTTTTATCTCCAGCGGGCTTCTTGTCCGATCGGTACCCGAAAAATAGGGTAATGCGAGGGGCGGCTTGGGCCGCGGTTTTCCTAACCATTGCCATTACAGTGTGTTATTACCTTGGCTTGTTTTGGCCTGCTTTTGCCATGACCTTTTTATTGGCGGTGCAATCGGCGTTGTATTCGCCGGCTAAATTCGGCTATATCAAGCCCTTATTTGGTAAAGAACAATTGGCTCATGCCAATGGCATTGTGCAAGCGGTTTCTATTGTTGCTATTTTGGCCGGCACCTTAGTGTATTCACTATTGTTTGAAACTTTATATCAAGAGCAAGCCACCACCCCAGCGGAAATTTTATTGTTGATAGCCCCCCTAGGCTGGATATTAATTGCTAATTCATTGATTGAACTGGTGATGGTTTATCGCTTACCTCAACTTGAAAAAGACGAAAGTAAACGCAACTTTGATTGGGCAGCTTATCGCAAGGGTAAGTTAATGAAAGAAAGCCTAGAGCCATTAAAGTCTCGCGAGGTGATCCGGCTTTCAATCATTGGTCTCGCCATGTTTTGGGCCATAGGTCAAATGCTGCTCGCGGCTTTTCCTGCCTATGCTAAAACCTATTTTGATGTGACCAATACCTTAGTGATCCAAGGCACCATCGCCACCACAGGCTTAGGTATTGCGCTTGGTTCATGGTTAGCGGGTCGGTGGTCAAAAGCCCATATCGAGACCGGCTTAGTGCCGTTAGGGGCTATCGGTATCGCTGTGTCTTTGTGGTTGCTGCCACAAATGGCATCATCGATAAGTCAGGCTTTATGTTTTCTGGTGGTTGGGATCATGGGCGGTATTTTCATTGTACCGCTCAATGCCTTGATTCAATTTCATGCCGGTGAGCATGAAATGGGTAAGGTCTTAGCGGTCAATAACTGGGTACAAAATGTAGCCATGGCCAGCTTTTTGCTGATCACGGCTTTGGCCGCGGTTTATGGTCTGGATAGCCGCTTTTTATTAGGCTTTACGGCTGTGGTAGCGGTACTAGGCGGTTTATATACCATCTTCAAACTCCCGCAAAGTTTGCTGCGTATATTGGTTCGTTGGGTATTGTCGCAGCGTTACAATATCACGGTACAAGGCATGAAGAATGTCCCCGGCGAAGGCGGGGTGTTACTCCTAGGTAACCATATTAGCTGGATTGATTGGGCTATTTTACAAATTGCGTGTCCGCGGCCAATTCGCTTTGTCATGCTCAAAGCCATCTATCAGCGCTGGTACTTAAAGTGGTTTTTCGACTTGGTCGGTTGCGTGCCGATTGAATCGGGTGCTTCTAGCATTAAGTCACTTAATATCATTGCTGAGCTTTTGGATGCGGGTGAAACGGTGGCACTGTTCCCTGAAGGAACCATAAGCCGCACTGGGCATTTGGCCGAGTTTAGACGTGGGTTTGAAAAGGCTTGTGCAAATTGTGAAAGCGAAATCAAAATAGTGCCATTTTACTTAAGAGGTTTGTGGGGCAGTGAATTTAGCCGCTCTTCAGATCATCTTAAAAAAACGTCTAGCCAAGGGATCACGCGCGAGCTGATTGTTGCTTTTGGTCCAACATTGGCAAAATCAACGTCGGCGGATGTGGTTAAGCGCCGCGTGTTTGATTTGTCTATTAGTTCTTGGCAAAGCTATGCCGATACCTTGCCACCTTTAAGTCATGCTTGGATCAATACGGTAAAACGTATTGGCAATCAAACCATTATGAGTGATGCCTTAAGCGGTGATTTAACGGCCTATCGCGCATTAACCGGGGCCATTTGTATGTCTCGCCGCGTCCGTAAGCAAGCCAAAGGATCTAATGTTGGGGTATTAATGCCAACTAGTGCGCCTGGGGTGTTAGTTAACATGGCCATTTTGTTGGCGGGTAAGAGTATCGTTAATCTCAATTACACCAGCAGTAAAGAGGCGCTAAAAGCCGCATTGCAACAAGCTGAGATAGATACCGTTTATACCTCAAAACGGTTTTTGAAAAAGCTGGAGCAGCGCGGGATTGACTTAGCTGACGTGCTCGAGCAAATTGAAGTTGTGATCCTAGAAGACCTGAGTCGCACTATTTCACAGCGTGAAAAAATAGCCACCTTAACTTTAGTCAAATTGATGCCAGCGGCCTTATTGCGCAAACTCGTCTGCAGCAATACGTCGGCACAGGATATTGCGGCCATTATGTTTTCAAGTGGCAGTGAAGGCCAGCCAAAAGGCGTGATGCTCAGCCACAAAAACATCATGGCTAACCTTAAACAGATAGCCGAAGTGCTAAACACCCAAGATAGTGACGTAGTGATGGCATCGCTGCCCCTGTTTCATGCATTTGGTTTAACCGTAACGCAATTTATGCCCTTGATTGAGGGATTGCCTTTAGTGTGTCACAGCGACCCGACCGATGCGGTTGGTGTGGGCAAGGCGGTTGCTAAGCACAGAGCCACCATAATGTTTGGTACCTCTACCTTCTTGAGTATGTATACGCGCAGTAAAAAAGTGCATCCACTCATGTTTAGCTCACTGCGCATTGTGGTGGCCGGCGCTGAACGCTTGAGTAATGAAGTAAGACAAAACTTTGAAGCTAAATTCAAGCTCCAGCTATTAGAAGGTTACGGCACCACGGAAACAACGCCTGTGGCCAGCGTTAACTTACCTGACCAGCTTGATACACAATGGTGGCAAGTGCAGCTGGGTGGCAAATTAGGCACAGTGGGAATGCCTTTACCGGGAACCAGCTTCAAAGTGGTTGACCCAGTCAGTTTTGAAGAATTAGAAACGGAACAGGCTGGTATGGTGCTCATAGGCGGCGCGCAAGTAATGTTAGGTTATCTAGCCAACCCTGAGAAAACGGCCGAAGTGATCAAGCAGATTGATGGGGTACGCTGGTATGTTACGGGCGACAAGGGTCAACTCGATAAAGACGGCTTTTTAACCATTATTGACCGTTATTCTCGCTTTGCTAAGTTAGGGGGAGAAATGGTGAGTTTAAGTGCGGTTGAACAAGCTATTGCGCCGCATCTAGAGGACGCGGATCCAGCTTTTGTTGCGGTGGCATTACCCGATGCGAAAAAGGGCGAGAAGGTGGCTATTTTGTATGAAGGCGAATGGGATCTGGATACGTTGAAAGGCAAGTTACGCAGTTCAGCCATTAACCCTTTGATGATGCCATCACTTTGGTTAGGTGTTGATAACATACCTAAACTAGGCTCAGGTAAGACAGACTTTAATCAAGTTAAGAAGCTAGCTAATGAGCTTTCGCTGGCTGAGTTGCCTGGCTAAATTTAAGACAAAAAAATGCAACGCGATTTTTGGGTAAGGAGCCAAAAGTTGCGTTGCAATTTGCGGTGTAGATGGCGTTAAACTCGTTATCCTAACCTGATCATCAAGCCAAGATTTAGCAAAGAGCCCATTCTTTTTATTGTTATTAACATGGAACGCTTTAGAGCAGATTAATGCGCATGTTGCGTTAAATCAATTTTTAGGTAATAAAACCGTTAACTGTGCCTTGTTTCTTGTTGCTATCTGTGACTTAGCTAACGCTTGTAGAGGATGCAAGCGGCTTTAAGGTTAGATAACCCGAATACAAACGAATAAATCCTGTCATAAAACATAAGCTTGCGAATATTAATGCCAATGGGTAAAAATATTCAGGTAATAAACAACAGAGCACCAAGAAGACGATGGTTTCTGTGCCTTCGGTTATGCCACCTAAGTAATAAAATCCCTTGTTCGGATAGTGAAGTTTGGTTAATTGGTGCTTTTCGGCCAATATGGCAAAGGCTAAAAAGGTGGAGCCTGTGGTCATAAAGCTTAGAATGAGTACGCAGGCAATCAGGGCATTGTTTAGCGGATCTACAAACGCAAAACCCACCACCATGGCCGAGTAAAAAATAAAATCACAGCAAATATCCAGATAAGCCCCCGCACTAGTACTGCCTTTTAGCCGTGCTAAGGCACCGTCTAAGCCATCACAAATGCGATTGAGCAGTAACAACAGCAAAGCGAGCGGGTATTGGTTTATCGCAACGAATGCGGCAGCACTTAGCCCACAACCGAAGCCAAACAGGGTGACTTGATTTGCGGTTAGTTGAGTCTTAGCCAGTTGTTGCGCGCTCCACTGAGTAGGTTTTGCAAGTTGCCTTAATGCCCACTTATCTAACATGTTGGATTCCTTTTACATCGCATTCCAGTTGTTGCCAAACTGTAATGGATTTTAATTAGGCCTTGATTGTACTGGATATTAGCCTACCCCTTTAGGGATGTTTGCCAGTTAGTTTGACTTACTACAAGCTTTTCTTTATTTGCCTGCATATACTAAAAACAACAAAGTAATAGGAGAGTAGCAATGAGTACGATGGAGTCAATTATTTGGCATATTTTGGGTTATGGGGTGATGCCCGTTATCTTTGCTGCAGGATTTGTGGGGGTGTTTTTTGTTTCTTTGTGGATCTTAAAACTGACAGGGGCAAAGACATTACCACGGCAACAAAATTAAGGCCCGTAATGGGCCTTAAAGATTGATTTAATACACCTTCAAGACTAATCCCTTAAGGTAAAAACCTTCGGGGTAGTTGGTTTTGATGGGGTGATCACCTGCTTGAGATAAGCGTTCAACTATGTAGGCATCTTTTCCTGCATCCACCGCCGCATCGGCAATGACTTTTTGAAATAGCTCACTGGAAATTAAGCCAGAGCAGGAAAAGGTCAATAAGGTACCGCCTTTATTCAGTAACTGCATCGCTATCATATTGATGTCTTTGTAACCGCGACACGCCTTCACTACCTGAGATTTATTCTCGGCGAATTTCGGCGGATCTAAGATGATGGTGTCAAAGGTAACACCCGTATCACGATAACGGCGTAGCAGAGCAAACACGTCTTCATTGATATATTCGGCTTTGGTTAAGTCCAAATTATTCAGTGCCGCGTTTTCCTTAGCCGTGGTGAGCGCCAGATCAGATACATCCACGTTTTGAACATTTTTAGCGCCGCCTTTTAACGCATAAACGCCAAAGGTTCCGGTGTAACAAAAACAGTTAAGCACGCTTTTGTCTTTGACGTATTTAGCCGCAATGGCGCGATTGTCTCTTTGGTCTAGATAAAAGCCGGTTTTATGGCCATTAACTACATCCACCTTGATCTTAACGCCATTATTTTCACTGATCACTATGTCTTCATCAGGCAGTGAGCCGGCAAGCAAACCTTGGCTAAGGGGTAAGCCCTCTTTTTTGCGCACCGCAACGTCTGAGCGTTCATAGACGGCGCAATCAGGATATAGGGTTTGCAGTGCTTGCACTATGTTCGCTTTTTGGTATTCAGCACCCGCCGATAACAATTGACAGACCAGCACTTGGTTATAGCGGTCGATGGTGATGCCCGGTAAACCATCGGCTTCTCCAGCAACTAAGCGATAGCCGGTGAGACCTTGGCGCTCAATGAGTTCATCGCGCAGCTGCTGTGCTTGGCTAATTCTGTCGATAAAAAATTGGCCATCAATGGTTTGCTCAGGATCGAAGCTCCATACTCGCGCACGGATCTGGGAATTATTAGACCAAGCGGCTTTGGCTAGCCAGTTGCCTTGAAAGTCTACAATGTCAACGGTTTCACCTGATTCTGCTTTACCTTGAGTAGATTTGATTGCACCGGAAAACACCCAAGGATGGCGGCGTTTAAGGGACTTTTCTTTGCCTTTGGCGAGCGTGATAGTTAATGACATGGATTAGCCTCGAAAAAATTTGCCCAATTCTACGACTTGGCTAACCTTTTTAATAGGCAAAATAGCAATAAACTGTGTTCAAGATGCAGGAAAATACCGCGTTAATTGCATAAACTTAGATAAAACAGAGGAGGGTGTATGACTAAAATCGGTGTTCATGTGTTGGTTTCAGGCGTGGTACAAAATGTCGGCTTTCGTTTCTTCACCGTGCGTGAGGCGGAGCGCTTAGGTGTTGTGGGGCATGCGCGTAATCTTGAAACAGGCGAGGTGGAAGTGGAAGCTTATGGTGAGCCAGAAGCGATCAAGAGTTTATTAGCATGGTTAGAGCACGGACCTAAAACGGCTCAGGTAGAACACTTAGTGGCCAAGGAAATTCCGGTTAAGCATTTAATTTCTTTTACCTCAGACTAAAACAGCCAGCAAGAGCTGGCTGTTTAGAATTAAGGGTTTACATAATGCGCATGCCGGGCACCGCACCTTGATCTGGACTGAGAACGTAGAGTTCATCCCCGCCTGGACCGGCTGCCAGTACCATACCTTCAGACATGCCAAACTTCATCTTTCTTGGCGCTAGGTTTGCCACCATCACGGTTAGCTTGCCTTCGAGTTGCTCTGGCTCATAAGCAGACTTGATACCCGCAAATACTTGGCGTGTTTCACCGCCAATATCTAGGGTTAGTTTAAGTAGTTTCTTTGCTTCCTTGACGCTTTCTGCTTTTACTATCTTAGCCACGCGCAAATCCACTTTAGCAAAGTCATCAAAACTAATTTGCTCGGCAATAGGCTCTTTTTCTAATTCCGATTGGCTCGCTTTTGCTGCTTTGGCTTGCGCTTCAAGTTTTGCCTTATTGGCCGCCTCAAAGCTGGCTTTTTCTTCGGCAATCATGGCTTCCACTTGTTTTGGATCGACGCGTTGGAACAAGGCCTTAAATGTAGAAATTTGATGGCCAACCAGTGGCGTTTGAATGCCATCCCAAGTTAAGGTTTCATTTAAGAAGCCTTCGGCGCGCTCGGCCAGTTTAGGCATAACGGGTTTTAAGTAGCCCATCAAAATGCGGAACAGGTTAATGCCCACCGAGCACACGGCTTGTACTTGCTGCTCTGCGCCTTCTTGTTTGGCTAATACCCAAGGGGCTTTTTCGTCAACATAGCGGTTTGCCACATCAGCAAGCGCCATGATTTCACGTACGGCTTTACCAAATTCACGGGTTTCGTAGGCATTGGCTATGGTCTCGGCTTTATCAACAAATTGCTGATATAACTCAGGCTCTGCAAATTCAGCGGCTAACATGCCGTCAAATTTATTGCTGATAAAGCCTGCGATACGTGAAGCTAGGTTAACCAGTTTATTGACCACATCGGCGTTAACACGTTGCACGAAATCATCTAGGTTAAGATCTAAATCATCCACGCGGCTCGATAGTTTAGCCGTGTAGTAGTAACGTAAACATTCTGGCTCTAGGTATTTCAAGTAAGTTGCTGCGTTAATGAAGGTGCCTTTCGATTTAGACATCTTCTCACCGTTGACGGTGACATAACCATGCACGTTTACTGCGGTTGGCTTTCTAAAGCCCGCACCTTCTAGCATGCCCGGCCAAAACAGACAGTGGAAGTTAACGATATCCTTACCAATGAAGTGATACAGCTCGGCATCGCTCTTGGTGCTCCAGTAATCGTCAAAGTTTAAGCCTTCGGTGCGATCACATAAGTTTTTAAATGAGCCCATGTAACCAATTGGGGCATCTAGCCAAACGTAGAAGAATTTGCCCGCTTCGCCGGGAATTTCAAAACCGAAATACGGCGCATCACGGGTGATATCCCATTGTTTAAGACCGGTTTCAAACCATTCTTCTAGTTTGTTAGCAACTTCATCTTGTACCGCATCTGAGCGTACCCAGCCTTGTAGCATTTCGGTAAATTGCGGTAAATCGAAGAAGAAATGCTCGGTGTCTTTCATTACCGGTGTGGCACCTGAAACGGTAGAGCGAGGATCAATTAACTCCGTTGAACCATAAGTCGCGCCACACGAGTCACAGTTGTCGCCATATTGATCAGGCGCTTTACACTTAGGACAAATACCACGCACAAAACGCTCAGGTAAGAACATTTCTTTTTCTGGATCATACAGCTGTGAGATAGTGCGGCTGCTGATGTAGCCCTTGCTTTTAAGCTGCTGATAGATGTAACCCGATAATTCACGGTTTTCTTCACTGTGGGTGCTGTGGTAGTTATCGAAGCTGATATTAAATCCGGCGAAATCACGTTGGTGATCTTCACTGACTTGGGCAATCATGGCTTCAGGCTCAATACCTAGCTCTTGCGCTTTTAACATCACTGGTGTGCCATGGGCGTCATCGGCGCAAATAAAGTGCACTTGATTGTCACGCATTCGTTGGTAACGTACCCAAACATCCGCTTGGATATGCTCTAGCATGTGACCGAGGTGAATGGAGCCGTTTGCATAAGGCAAGGCGCAGGTGACTAAAATTTTGCGAGCTTGATTGGCCATATTTTCCAGTTCTTTTTAACAGTGATAATTCTTGGGCGAATGTTACCTAATAGCGCTTATAAATCCCAGTGATGACATGAAAATACCAATAAATTTGCTACACTGGCGCAAAATTGCAGCAAAGTGAAGACAATAGTGAAGACCATGAGTAATAACAATACGGATCAAACATCTCTCAATGCCTCGCTCTTAACTAAAGCAACGCGTATTTTAGCCCAAGCCGATGAAACCGGCGTTGTGGCTATCATGGCAAGCAGAAACGCAATGGCTTGTCAGCAAAATCAATTAACCCTGCGTTTGCCCTTCTATGCGCCTACTTGGCAAGCTGCGTTAGCGCAAAAAACCAAAGTCAAATTAGCCATGCTAGGACTAAGTTTGCAATTTAGTCAGCAAGTTGCTGCACTTAAAGCAAAAAATACGCCTGCGATAAAAGGCGTTAAAAACGTGATTGTGGTTGCTTCGGGTAAAGGCGGGGTCGGAAAATCCACCGTGGCGGTGAATCTTGCCTTAGCGTTGGCACAAAATGGTGCAGCGGTGGGCATGTTAGATGCCGATATTTATGGCCCATCGGTGCCGCTCATGCTGGGGCAGCAAGAGGCGCGACCGCAAAGTGATGATGGCAAAACCATGTTGCCGATTGCTGCCCATGGCATCGTCGCCAACAGTATTGGCTTTTTAGTGGCCAAAGATGATGCAACCGTGTGGCGAGGCCCGATGGCCAGCAAAGCCTTAGCTCAAATTATCCGTGAAACCCAATGGGGCGAGTTAGATTACTTGGTGGTGGACATGCCCCCAGGCACGGGTGATATTCAATTAACCCTATCACAACAAGTGCCAGTGACGTCGGCCATTGTGGTCACCACCCCGCAAAACGTCGCCCTCGCTGACGCCAGTAAAGGGATCAATATGTTTCGCAAGGTTGACGTGCCCGTAGTGGGGGTAGTGGAAAATATGAGTATCCATGTGTGCAGCCAATGTGGCCATCAAGAAGCCATCTTTAGTCACGGTGGGGGCCAGCATTTGGCGCAGCAATATGAAGCCAGATTACTTGCGCAGTTGCCGCTGCATCGCCACTTTTGCCAAGATACCGACGCGGGCACGCCGACCGTAGTCCAACGCCCTGATTCCCCGCTAACCCAAGCGTACCAACAATTAGCGGAGACGGTGGCGATCAAGCTTTACCAAGAAGGGGAGCTTGGCGAACAGCAGATATCCGTACTGGCCATTGAATAGGCCAGACATTAAGGGGCAGGCTGCTTTAATCTTGACTTGCCCACAAAATATCTAACTTACATACCCAATCGACTTGAAGATGCTTGTTTCAGAGCCCCACCGTGTTTTCAATACTAGGCACGCTAATGCAGGAATGTAGGCACCTTCTAAATTAGCGTAACAACGTAGTGTAAACACGGTGGCGCTCCCGAAGGGCAAGTTTTACAGGCGTTTATGCCGCGTTATTGATTTTGATAAGGGGAAAGCCATTACCTGCAATCAATGCCTTGCCTAAACGCCTGTAAACTCTTGCTGAAAGCGAGCATCTCCAGGTTGATTGGGTATATAATATTGGGTAATTACAACATTATTTAATTCTGAGCAACTATGTCTACTGAACCAAACCAAGCTGTTATTATTGCCATTGCTGGTGCATCTGCCTCTGGTAAAAGCCTGATCGCGCAATCGATTTACCGTAAATTAAGAAAAGATTTTAGCTCAGACGAAATTGGGGTGATCTCCGAGGACAGGTATTATCGTGATCAAAGCCATTTGCCGATGGAGCAGCGCGTATTAACCAATTACGATCACCCCAACGCCATGGAGCATGAACTGTTAGTTGAGCATTTAAAGGCGCTAAAAGCTGGTCAAGTAGTACAACTGCCTCAATATTCCTATACAGAACATACGCGCATGGCGGAAACAACCGAGTTTAAGCCCAAAAAAGTCATCATCCTAGAAGGCATCTTATTATTAAATGTGCCTGAGCTGCGCGAGCAAATGCACACCAGTGTGTTTATGGACACCCCTTTGGACATTTGTCTCGTAAGACGATTAAAACGTGATGTTGAAGAGCGTGGTCGTTCAATGGAGTCAGTGTTAAAGCAATATCAAGCAACCGTTCGTCCCATGTTTTTGCAATTCATTGAACCATCAAAACAATATGCTGATATTATTGTTCCTAGAGGCGGTAAAAATATCATTGCAATTGACGTTCTAACTGCCCGTATTCGCCAATTTTTAAAAAATTAGCCTAGCAGCCTAAATCAATTTTTACCTGACATTACCTTAGGAGCTGGGCATTACTTGAATTAAACAGAGGAATATCCATGAAAAAACTGTTATACGCCGGTTTGGCTCTGCTGCTCTTGCTCGTTATCGGAGTGGTTATTATCACTTCAATGATCGATACCGATAAAATAAAAGCCTTGGTTGCAGAACAAGTAAAAAGTAAAACTGGCGCTGAGCTGGTCATTTCTGGCGATCTGAATTGGCAGTTTTTTCCTCGCTTGGGTTTTACCTTAGGTAAAACGGAACTGCGAAATCCCACCGGTTACAGCCAGACAAACTTAGTTGAGTTTAGTGGTGCGAGCATGGATTTGGCCGTTAAACCTCTGTTTGACAAGAAAATTGAAGTGGGCCAAGTGACACTATCGGGCTTAAGCTTAAACTTAATCACCAACAGCGCCGGTAAAACGAATCTTGATGAATTAACCCAAGCCATGGCCAAACACGGGGCTAATTCATCAACGCCTACACAACAAGAAACCGAACAGCCGAAATCATCTAAGCAAGCGAGTGAATATGCCATTAGCATTGCAGGCATCAGTATTGACAATGGCCAGATTGCCATCATTAATGAGCAGACCGGCCAGCAGCAACAAATATCTAATATTAACTTCACCTTAGATGAGCTGGCATTAGCTAAACCAATTCCGGCTACCTTATCGGCCGACTACATGGCACAAGGACTGGTTGCTCGTAGCCAAGGTGAATTTGCCGTTGAGATTAGTCCGGATTTTAATCAATTCGCCCTTAATGGCCTCAAACTCAAGCTTGAGCTAGCCGGTGACAGTGTGCCAAATGGCGAGCAAACCGTGCAATTAGCGGCTAACGCGGTTTATCAAGTGGCGGCAAAATTCGCTGAGCTTAAGGATGTTGAGTTACGTGCGTTAGATCATACCTTTACCGGTGGTTTATCTCTTAAGCAAAGCAAGATCCCGGTGATCAGATTTAATCTAAGCACGGCATTACTTGATATTAATGCACTGCAAGCACAGCTCAATGGCGCAAAACAAAACGAATCGAGTACCCAGCAAGCCGCTACAGATGCACCTGCTGATGCCGCAGCCAATCAACCCGCTCCAGACTTAAGTGCGCTATCCAGCGTCGACCTACAAGGCGATATCAAAGTAAACCAAGTAAAACTGGATAAGGTGTTGATTGAAAATGTGCAAATGAAAGCCTCTGTTGGCAAAGGTCAAGCTTCATTGACTGGGATCCAAGCCAATTTGTATCAGGGTAAACTGGCAGGTCAGTTAAGTTTAAATGGCCAGACTAAACAGCCAAGCTTTACTATCAAGCAAACCCTGACCGGCGTGCAGGTTAGACCCTTGTTAACGGCATTAGCTGATCTGGATAAGTTATCGGGTAGCATGAATGCACAGCTCAACTTAACGGGTAAGGGCTTAAGCGATGCTCAAATTCGTCAATCACTGGCTGGTACGGCAGGATTGAAGTTCGCGGATGGGGCGCTACATGGCACTAACATTGCGCAAATGGTGCGCCAAGCTAAGGCGCAATTAAAAGGGGAGTCATCCGAGCAAGTGGCGGAGAAAAAGACCGACTTCACTGCCCTTACTGGCACTTTTCAAATTGCCAATGGGGTAGCAAAAACCCAAGATATTCATATGGATTCACCAGCCTTGCGCATTGCAGGTAAGGGACAAAGCAGTTTAGTCAAAGAAACCTTAGACTTTGCTGTCGATGTTGCGGTGGTGGGAAGTTTAAAAGGCCAAGGCGGTAAGAGCGCCGACGAGCTAAAAGGCTTTAACGTACCTCTGAAAATTGCTGGAACTTGGCAAGCACCTACCTACACCATAGATATGGAAGCCTTATTGAAACAAGAAATGCAACAGCATGGCGACAAGTTAAAAGAAAAGCTGGATGAGCAAATAGATAGCAAAATCAAAGATGAAGGCACTAAAGAGCTACTGAAGAAGTTGCCCATTAAAGGCTTATTTAATTAACCCCAATAGTAGATGAGGTTAACATGAAAATACTCGTTGTCTGCTTAGGCAATATTTGTCGCTCGCCTACAGCTCATGCGGTGTTAAGGCAAAAGGCACAAGCCCTAGGGCTTAACATTGAAGTGGATTCCGCAGGCACTATCGCGGCTCATGCGGGCGAGCAACCCGATGACCGCTCCATGGCCGCCGGTGAGGCGAGGGGGTATGATTTTTCAGGCATTTACTCACGTAAGGTCAGGGCAGATGATTTTGTAAAATTCGATCTGATCTTAGCCGCCGACAAGCAAAACCTGCGTGATTTAAAGGCGATAGCCCCAGCGCAATATCAAGACAAGCTGGCATTGTTTTTACACTACGGTGAACAAAAAGAAACCGAAATCCCCGACCCCTACTATGGCGGTAAAGGTGGTTTTGAACTGGTCATCGATTTGATAGAGCAAGCCAGTGACGTGATTTTGCAAAAGGTTGCCTCTTAACCTTTTCAGTATCTTAAATCGTGGCCTGTTCGGTAAAGACAGGCTGCGGCTTTAAGCTAGCAACTATTACCTCAGATCTCACTTGATAGATCATGTTGGTAATCAGAGTTACTTTATTATCCCTACCTAAACAATATCTCGGAGCGAAGAATGGAAATTAATAGGATCCACAAAGCCAGCTGTCATTGTGGTGCGGTTGAGCTTGAGCTGACGTTACCTAATGGCATAGAAGATCCGCGCCGCTGTTCGTGCTCTATGTGTCGTAAACGTGGCGCGATTGCGGCCTCGGTGCTGCTTGAAAACTTAAAAATAGTGAAGGGGCAAGATAATCTGACGCTGTATCAATTTAATACCATGACAGCAAAGCACTATTTTTGTAAAACCTGTGGCATTTATACCCATCATCAGCGCCGTTCAAACCCGCATCAATTTGCGATTAATGTTGCCTGTTTAGAGGGGGTGAACCCCTATGAGTTAGAGCCGGTTAAGATAGTTGATGGCATTCGCCACCCAAGTGATGCTATTAAGTGATAGCCTGCAGCGAAGTGCCACGTAACAGGATCACGTGGCACAGGCATGCTTAGAAGGAAGTACGGCGGTATTTGCGATAGACAGGATGCCAGAATTGGTTTATCAGCTCCTGATCCAGCACTTCTTCGGCCACCGGCAGGGCAAGGCCATCATTGATAGCTTGCAGCGCTACCGCTTTGGCTATTTGCTTGCTGACAGTTTGGATCTCCGAAAGGGGAGGCAGCAGGCCATTCTCATCATTTTGATAGGCCATTGAAGCATCAGCAAGGGCTTGGCTGGCCGCCATCAACATGTTATCGCTAATGGATTTCGCCGATACGGCTAATACACCCAGCCCGATCCCTGGGAAAATATAACTGTTGTTACATTGGGATATTTCAATGATTTTGTCGTTATAGCTCACCGGAGCGAACGGGCTGCCAGTGGCGACAATAGCTTTACCTTGGCTCCAATGGATAATATCAGCTGGCGTACCTTCAACTCGTGATGTCGGGTTCGACAGAGGTAATACGATAGGTTGCGCGGTATTGCTGGCCAGCTGTTCGATAATGGCTTGGGTAAATAAGCCCGGTTGGCCACTGACGCCAATTAGCACGGTTATTTTCGCCTGTTCAACCACTTGTTGTAAGCCGAGTGGATCGGGTAGACCCCATTGCGCTACGTCGGCTTTGGCTTGTACCAGTGCTTGTTGGAATGGCTGTAAATTCGGCATGTCGTCGGTCAATAAGCCATAACGATCAACCATAAATACGCGTTGTCTTGCTTGCTGCTCGGTTAAGCCTTCACGCTGCATTTGTTTAACGATATGCTCGGCGATACCACAACCGGCTGAGCCTGCGCCAAGAAAAGCAACGCGTTGATCGCTGAGCTTTTCGCCTTTGTTCTGACATGCAGCAATTAAGGTGCCGACAGACACTGCGGCGGTGCCTTGGATATCATCGTTAAAACAGCAAAGTTGATCGCGGTATTTTTGCAATAGCGGCGTGGCATTGGCTTGGGCAAAGTCTTCAAATTGCAATAAGACATCTGGCCAGCGACGTTTCACGGCTTGAATAAATTCATCGACAAACTCAGCGTATTGCTCACCTGTGATACGTGGGTTACGCCAGCCCATATACATGGGATCGTTAAGTAATTGGGTATTATTGGTGCCGACATCAAGTACGATAGGCAAGCAGTACGCGGGGCTGATACCACCACAGGCGGTGTATAAGGCAAGCTTACCTATGGGGATCCCCATGCCGCCAATGCCTTGGTCTCCTAAGCCTAAAATACGCTCGCCATCGGTGACGACTATGACTTTAACATTCTGTTTGGTGGCGTTTTGTAACATGTCGTCAATCTTGTCTCGCTCGGGATAGGAGACAAAAAGGCCGCGTTTACGACGGTAAATTTTAGAGAATTTCTGACAGGCCAAGCCAACGGTAGGGGTATAAATCAACGGCATGATTTCTTCTAAATGGTCGTTGATCAAGCGATGAAATAGGGTTTCGTTGGTATCTTGAATATTGCGTAAGTAAATATGCTTATCAAGATCGGTTTTGAACGAGGTAAATTGCTGATAACATCGTGCGGCTTGCTCTTCAATGGTTTCAATATTATGCGGTAATAGACCGGTTAAGTTGAAACTGTCGCGCTCTTCTTGGGAAAATGCACTGCCTTTATTGAGCAATGAGGTTTCCAATAACGCAGGACCTGCAAAGGGGATGTATAAGGGGCGTTGAAATGGCATGGCTGTGAACTCTATGTGGTAGATATTTAAAACGGCATTTTTCATTGTGACGGATAACCATATATTTACAATAGCTTTTAATGTGAACTAAGGCTGTTTCAGAACAATTAAACTGATCCGCTTGTTGTGCTAAATCATGGCGATTATTTAAGAGGTATCAGTTTGATATCTAAACTGAAACTAGCGAAAAGGAAAAATATGAATATTTGGGTTGATGCCGATGCTTGTCCGGTCGTGATTAAAGAAATCTTGTTTCGCGCAGCGCAGCGCGTAGAAGTACATACTACCTTAGTGGCGAATGCGGCGATGCCGGTACCGCCTTCACCTTACTTGCACAGTTTACGGGTTGCTTCGGGGTTTGATGTTGCCGATCAAGAGATAGTGCAACGCTGTGAGTCGGGCGATATTGTGATCACCAGTGATATTCCTCTGGCCGATGAAGTGATCACTAAAGGTGCACAAGTGCTAAGCCCAAGAGGCGAGGTGTTGACCAAAGAAAATATTCGCCAGCGACTGAATATTCGTGACTTTATGGATACATTAAGAGCCAGTGGCGTACAATCTGGTGGGCCTGCGCCATTAGATAATCGTGACAAAATGAATTTTGCCAATGAGTTAGATAAGTTACTTAGTATTTATCAGCGTAAACAAAGAGCAAAAGCAAACAAGTGATATTAGGCGCTTGGCTCTACTGTTGGTAAACAGCGAGCCAAGTCCTTGAATAGGCGATTAGCCTAGGCTATCTGTCATTACCTTGTAGTTAGGATCTTCAATTAAATTCACTTCCACCAAGTCGCCTGCACGAGTCAACAACTGTCTACATTCAGGGCTGAGATGTTTCAAGTGCAAGGTTTTACCTTGGTTGATATAGCGTTCGGCCAAAGTATCTATGGCTTCAAGTGCTGAATGGTCAACCACACGCGAACCCGCAAAATCAATGATCACATCTTTAGGATCATTTTTTACATCAAACAATGCAAGAAAGTGGCTTACTGAGCCAAAGAATAGCGGGCCGTGAAGTTGGTAAATCTTGTGCTCAGCATCGGGCTGGCTGCTATCAGCATAAATGTGTTTCGCATGTTGCCATGCAAATACCAGAGCCGAAACGATAACGCCAACAAATACCGCGACTGCTAAGTCGGTAAACACGGTTACCACGGTCACTAACACAATAACAAAGGCGTCGTGTTTTGGCACTTTGCGCATGACTTTAAACGAAGCCCATTCAAAGGTGCCCAGTACCACAATAAACATCACCCCAACCAAGGCAGCCAGTGGTACCACTTCGATGATACTAGAAGCAAATAAGATAAACGCCAGTAAACCAAGGGCTGCGGTGATACCAGATAAGCGACCGCGCCCGCCCGAGTTAATGTTGATCATGGACTGGCCAATCATGGCGCAGCCACCCATGCCACCAAAAACGCCATTGGTCATATTGGCAACACCTTGCGCCACACACTCTTTGTTGCTGTTACCATGACTTTCGGTCATTTCGTCAATCACAGTCAGGGTCAATAACGATTCAATTAAGCCAACGGCCGCTAAGATCAAAGAGTAGGGCAATATGATTTGCAGCGTTTCCCAAGAGAAAGGCACGTCAGGCAGGGCAAAACTGGGCAGTGAGCCTTGCACGGTCGCATTGATGTCACCGGTCATGTTAACCAAGTAATCTTGTACATTGCGGGTATCAAGATCTAAACCAATGGCAAGCAACGTCACAGTCGCGATGGCAACCAGAGACGAAGGCACGGCCGTGGTTAGCTTAGGCAAAAAGTGAATAATGGCCATGGTTAATAAGATCAATCCCCCCATGATGGTAAGCTGATCTGCGGGTAACCATTGGTAAATATTATTACCCAGCTCATCCACGCCGACCTTTTCTTTGAACTGGCCAAATTGGGCCAGAAAGATAACGATCGCTAGGCCGTTAACAAAGCCTATCATCACCGAGTGCGGCACAATGCGGATAAACTTACCGAGGCGAAATAGGCCTGCCAAAATTTGGATCAGGCCGGTCAGCAACACCGCGGCAAATAAGTATTGCACGCCATGAGTTGCAACGAGGGATACCATTACCACCGCCATGGCTCCGGTTGCACCGGAAATCATACCGGGGCGACCACCAAATACCGCAGTAATTAAACCGACCATAAATGCGGCATAGAGGCCAATCATCGGCTCAACCCCTGCTACAAAGGCAAAGGCAACCGCTTCAGGGACTAAAGCGAGGGCCACGGTAAGGCCCGATAAGACGTCATTTTTTACGCTGACTTTGGTAAATTTGGGAAACTCAAACATGGGTTAACTTCTTATTCCTTTAAGGACTATTCTAGCCATAAAATCGGCTTGGGGTGACAATCAGTTAATGCTGGCTTATAGATGAAAAAAGACCGCCAAGGCGGTCCTTTTGTTAAGCATAAAACCTAACACAATTATGATTGTGCTGGTCTGCTCATGTCGCTGCTTGCACTGCTGGTGGCATGTAAGCTGCCTGCCTGTTTAGCTGATTTGCTGATCAAGGCACGCTCAGTTGCAATTCTGGTTTGCACTTTAGGCGTGTTTGAAGGGGCAAAATTGGGCTTGGTCATGGCTGCGGTGGCATGGCCTTTCGGCACCAGCACTTTAGCTACGCTTGACGACTCTTTTGCAACAACGTCAGCGTCTGACTCAACGGCCTCTGAAGGCGTAGCTTCAGTAGAGGTTGGCTTAGCGATAACCTCGGCTTGACTCGGTGCAGTTGCACTCGGCTCAGTGAGCTCACTAGGCTTCGTCGAGTCTTCAGGGCTTTCGCTTATCACTGCGCTTGGTTTAGCGCTTGGTGTAGTAACCGAAGCTTGTGAAGGCTGCGCTTCTACTTCGACTTTAGCTGCGATTGTTTCAGCTTGCGCATTGTCGCTGATTGAGTTGTTAACCTGCTCGGCAATCGACTCTGGTGCTGGTTTACTAACTGTTCCATCGACCGATTCAGCAACAGGTTCAGCATCAGCTTCAGCAGCAGCGTGCGTAACGGCTTCAACGGTTGATGTCGCAGTCGACTCATCAGGGTAGCGTGAAACAACGGCGTCATCAGTTCCAGCTTCAGGCTCAGCATCGGCTTTGTTATCTTGATTTCGTTGATCGCTGAAACGCTTACGACGATAGCTACCAGTGCGTAAATGTCTTGGCATGCGACGAGAGCGTCTACCTTCTTCTTCTGGCTCAGCATTTGAGTCATCGGGCGTATCTAGCTGCGACTGCGCTGTATTATCCGCCACTTCTAGCTGGGTTTGTTGGCTTGGCTCAGGTGAACTGACAGCAGCTTGCGCTGGTTGCTCTTCTGTTGCCTTAGGTGTCGGTGCATCGACAGCTTTTTCCGCTGGCTCTTGCTCTGCTGCTGGGGCAGTTTCTTGGTTCAGGTTTTCTTCAACCGGCTTTTTCTTAGCGGGTTTACGACGCGGTTTTTTCTCGGTCGCTTCAACCTGCACTTTTTCAACGGGGGCGACCACGTTGTTTTCAGCTGAGGTTTCTTGCTGCGCTACTGCGGCCAGTTCAACGCCTTGCTCTGCAACGTCATCTTGCTTAACACGCACTTTTTTACGCATGTTACGACGCTGACGGCGCTCTGCCACAACTTGTTCTTTGTTTTGGTTATCAGCTTGCTCTTGGCGCTTACGATTTGGCTTCTCTTGGCGCTCAACCTTAGCTTGCGTTGGTTTGTTGTCTTGCTCGACGGCTTCCGCTTTCGCTCTTGGGCGGCGTTTTGGTCGTTCACTACGCTCTGGACGCTCACTGGTGCTGCGCTCTGAATGGTCGTTACGATCATTGCGGTCACTGTTATCACCACGGCGATTATTACGACGGCGATTGTCTTTGGTGTTACGACGAGCTTTCTTTGGTTTTTCTTCTGGCTCTGGCGCTTCAGCTTCAGTAGCAGAAGGGGCGAAGAAACGGCCGATAGCGTCGAATAGGCGACCTAATAAAGAAGGTGCTTTAGGCTTAGCAACTTGGGTTGCCGCTGGCGTTGTTACCTGTGGGGCGGCTTGTGTTGCTTCGGTAATAAAACCATGCACTGCAGGCTCTTCGGTAGCACGTTGGGTGCTGATTTGACCAGGCTGATAAACTTCGGCAGTGCGCTCTAAGCTTTCATAATCAATAGGTTCAACTTCGTCATTTTTGCGCAAGCGAGAAACTTCAAAATGCGGTGATTGCAAGTTTTCGTTTGGAATGATGTAAGCTTCAACATTGTGGCGCTTTTCAATTTTAGCAACAGCGCGACGTTTTTCGTTAAGCAGGTAAGCTGCAACTGGGACAGGCACCATAGCCTGAATTTGCTGGGTGTTTTCCTTAATGGCTTCTTCTTCGATTAAGCGCAAAATAGACAATGCTAAAGATTCATTGTCACGGATTGTGCCTTGGCCATTACAGCGTGGACAAACATGCGATGCTGATTCACCTAGTGAAGGACGTAAGCGCTGGCGCGACATTTCCATTAAGCCAAAACGAGAGATGCGCCCTAGCTGTACTCGTGCGCGGTCTTGGCGGACGGCATCACGCATGCGGTTTTCAACTTCACGTTGGTGGCGCACTGGCGACATGTCGATAAAGTCAATGACCACTAAGCCACCCAAGTCACGCAAACGTAGTTGGCGCGCGATTTCATCGGCTGCTTCTAGGTTAGTGTTTAATGCCGTTTCTTCGATATCGCCACCGCGGGTTGAGCGGGCTGAGTTAATATCGATAGAGGTTAGCGCTTCGGTAGGATCGATAACAATTGAGCCACCAGAAGGTAAGCGAACTTCACGTTGAAACGCAGATTGAATTTGGCTTTCTACTTGGTAGTGAGTAAACATCGGAGACTCTAATTGATAGAGTTTTACTCGGCTTAGAAAGTCTGGTCGTACCATAGCGATATGCTGTTTGGCCAGTTCGTAGGTCTTCGCGTGGTCGATTAGGATCTCGCCAATATCACGACGTAAATAGTCACGAATAGCACGCACGATGACGTTAGATTCGCGGTGCAATAAACAAGGGGCGTTGCGTTTGTCGGCTTCTTCGGTAATGTGTGACCAGTGGTTGATCAACATTTTCAAGTCGTGCTCAAGCTCTTCGGCTGACTTACCTACGCCAGCGGTACGAACGATGAGACCCATACCATCGGGTAGGGTAATGTTGCTTAATGCTTCTTTTAATTGGGTGCGTTCATCACCTTCGATACGGCGAGAAATACCGCCAGCGCGAGGGTTGTTTGGCATTAACACTAAATATGAGCCTGCAAGGCTGATGAAAGTGGTTAATGCTGCGCCTTTATTACCGCGTTCTTCTTTATCAATTTGAATGATAACTTCTTGATTCTCTTTTAAAACCTCACGAATGTTCGGGCGGCCTTTAAATGAGTAATCTTTCGGGAAGTAGTTTTTTGCGATTTCTTTAAGAGGAAGGAAGCCATGGCGTTCTGCTCCATAGTCGACGAAAGCAGCTTCTAAACTTGGCTCAATACGGGTTATTTTACCTTTGTAAATGTTTGCTTTCTTTTGGTCGTGGCCAGGGCTTTCAATATCTAGGTCGTACAGGGTTTGCCCATCAACAAGGGCGACACGCAACTCTTCTGCTTGAGTTGCGTTAATTAACATTCTCTTCATTTTTTACTCTATATAATTCGGTGTTTTAACGCGTCACATCCTGCTGCTGCTTGACCCCGGGTCTTTAGCATGAATGCAGCCTCACGGCTGGAATGCATGGGGCGCTGTTTCGGCTGTGAGTAAAACCTTTTTACTATTTTATGGTGGTTTTACGCAGTATTTACCTAGCAGGCTCTATTTTTTGCTCGGAATGTGACGTACTAGCAGCTGCTTTATTACGACTTAAAATTAGTTCAGTCTGCTTGATTGTGTTTTGCTTTTTACCGTTCTGGCGGGAAAAACCTGCTGATTATCCCACTTTATATGGAAAAATAGCAAGGCATAATTTTTATTTGCTTACGCTGCGCTTCTGGTAGAATGCGCCCATGAATGAATTATATAAACAAGTGCAGTTCCTCGATATTGACCAAGAATATCAAGGGCAGCGCATCGATAACTATTTAATCGCCCGTTTAAAAGGGGTGCCGAAAAGCCTTGTCTATCGCATTGTGCGTAAAGGCGAAGTTCGGGTAAATAAAAAACGGGTTAAGCCTGAGTACAAATTACAGTGTGGCGATCAAGTTAGAGTGCCTCCACTGCGTGTTGCAGAGCCCGATGCGCCGCCTTCGGTTAAGCTGAATAAGGTGGCCGCTTTAGAATCACAGATCTTGCACGAGGATGATTGGTTAATTGTATTAAATAAACCATCAGGCTTGGCCGTTCACGGTGGCAGTGGCCTGAGTTTTGGGGTTATTGAAGGACTTAGAGCCTTAAGACCGCAATGTCGCTTTCTTGAGTTAGTTCATCGTATTGATAGGGATACCTCTGGTTGCTTGCTGATCGCTAAAAAGCGCAGCGCTTTACGCCATTTACACGAGCAGCTGCGGATTAAAACCATGCGCAAACGTTACCAAGCGTTAGTGCAAGGTGCTTGGCCTAAATCTATTCGGGTGGTGCGGGAGCCATTATTGAAAAAGGCTGAACAATCCATTGTGCAGGTGCACCCTGAAGGTAAGGCAAGTGAAACGCGCTTTAAAATTTTACAACGCTATCAAGATTGTACTTTGGTGGAAGCCAGTCCAGTAACGGGTCGAACCCATCAAATTCGCGTTCATAGTGCTTGCAATGGTCACCCCATTGCAGGAGATGATAAATACGGTGATGAGGTGTTTGCTGAAAAAATGAAACAGCATGGGTTAGGTCGTTTATTCTTACATGCGGCAGAGCTTGATTTTTATCACCCCGGCCTAGAGCAGGATATGTCGGTAAAGGCACCTCTCAGCCCAGAATTAGTGGCGGTATTGGAAAACTTACAGCGCGCTTAAGCCTTTAAGGCACGCCTCGCCCATAAGTGGGCGAGGGGCTATATGGGTTAAATGACATTCACACCTTGCTTTTCCAGCATCTCAATCAATGAAATCAGCGGCAAGCCAATCAGGCTATTAGGATCGCGTCCTTCCAAGCGACTAAATAAGCTAATGCCCAATCCTTCACTTTTAAAGCTACCCGCACAGTCTAAAGGCTGCTCTAAGCGAATGTAATTCTCAATCATTTGCTCTGTCAGTTCACGAAAGTGCACCGTGTAAGGTTCGACCAGGGAGCTGATTTCACCCGTATCACTGTTAATCAGTGCTAAGCCGGTATAAAAGGTAACTTTTTTACCACTTGCGGCTTTAAGTTGAGCGACGGCATTGTCATGTGTACCCGGTTTGCCCAAAATTTGTGTGCCATTAAAGCAGACTTGATCTGAGCCGATAACTAAGGCTTCAGGGGTTTTGCTGGCGATTGCTTGCGCTTTAGCAATGGCCAAACGCTCGACGAGTTCGATTGCTGATTCATCCGCTAACGCTGTTTCATCGGTTTCTGGCTTAGCGGTGGTAAAGGTGAGATTGAGCTTTTCAAGTAAAGCCTTACGGTATGGCGAAGTTGATGCTAAGACTATTTTTTTATTCATTTTAGTTTCATTCAAGTGAGCAGATTTAGGCTATTGTATTTTTGCGAGCAAGAGAAAGCGAGTTTAAGTGGAAAAAATAGGTTTTTCCTTTGACTCTAATACCCTGAATCTATATCATGCGCGCCTTATGCAAAGACTTAAGATTCAAATTAGCGTTGACCCTGTACGCGCTGCTCAAAAACGGTTGGATATCCAAGGGATCGTCCCAGCTGCTAACATGAGTAGATTGGCAGAGTTAACCAAAGGGATTTGCAAAGATATTGAAACAAACTTGAGTTTCGATTTCGATCTGCAGAGGCTACCAATTATTAAAGGGACTGCTGAAGTAGACGTAATGCTTGAGTGTCAGAGGTGCTCAGACGCATTTCAGTATACTTGTAAAGCCGAATTTTTATACACCCCTGTGCGCCAAGGCGCAGAGGATACCGATTTACCTAGCGCTTACGACGTTATTGAACGGGATGAAGAGGGTGAAATAAACCTTCATCAGCTTGTGGAAGATGAATTGATTGTTAACTTACCATTGATTGCAATGCATGATGTGGCTGAGTGTGGCATCAAAGATTTTGACACCTCGTTTGGTGAAATCGTAGAAGAAGAGCGCGTTAACCCATTTGCAGTTTTAGAATCTCTAAAACGCAAAAGTAAGTAAGGAGTCAGCCATGGCTGTTCAAAAGAGCAAAAAATCTCGTTCTAAGCGCGGTATGCGTCGTTCACATGATGCACTTGTAGCTACACAACTTTCTGTAGATGCAACTTCAGGTGAACTACACCTACGTCACCACGTAACTGCTGATGGTTACTACCGTGGCCAAAAAGTAGTTAACCTGTAAGGTTTTCTGCATTGCACGATCTTACGATCGCGCTAGATGCCATGGGGGGCGACTTCGGCCCCCAGGTCTCGGTGCCTGCAGTCCAGCAGGCACTCAATCTTTTCCCTCATTTGCATATAATATTGGTTGGCTTAACGGTCGATGTCATGCCGTTTATTAAGCAAAATCAATTAGATTGTCATCCCCGATTTCGATTTGTTCATGCCAGTGAAACCATAGGTATGAATGACAAACCATTGCAAGCTCTGCGTGGTTTAAAAGATTCTTCAATGCGCGTTGCTCTTAACTTGGTTCAAGCTGGGGAAGCCCAAGCCTGTGTAAGTGGCGGCAATACGGGGGCTTTGATGGCCCTATCTAAGATGATCTTGAAGTCCTTACCGGGCATAGATAGACCTGCGTTAATCACAGCAATGCCAAATATCAAAGGCAGTCATACTTATTTGCTCGACATAGGCGCAAATGTAAGCTGTGAGGCAGATACGCTATTTCAATTTGCCTTAATGGGCTCAGTGCTTGCCGAGAAAGTAGAAGGGCAAAACCATCCCAAGGTTGCACTGCTTAATGTTGGTGAAGAAGAAATCAAAGGAAATGACCAAGTAAAACGGGCTGCTCAATTGCTGGCTAATTGCTCACAAGTGAATTATGCAGGCTTTATCGAAGGTCATGATTTGTTCACAGGTAAGGCTGATGTCATAGTGGCTGATGGTTTTGTCGGCAATATCACCCTAAAAACCAGCGAAGGTTTAGCAAAACTCTTTAAACAACAGCTCATTTCAAGTATAAATCACAATTGGTTTACCCGTTGTTTGGGTTATTTATTAAAGCCTTCACTGAAGCCACAATTGGCTCACTTAAATCCAGATTTATACAACGGGGCAAGTTTAATAGGTTTGCGTGGCATAGTGATTAAAAGCCATGGCAGTGCACAAAGCCAAGCTTTTCTAAATGCGATCAAAGCCGCAGTCAAGGAAGTAGAGCGACAAGTCCCTGCGCAAATAACGGATAAATTAGAAGCAGTACTACTAGAAAGAGATTCGTAACTCCTTATGTATACAAAAATTATTGGAACCGGAAGTTATTTGCCAACAGCTGTTCGCACTAACGAAGATTTAGAAAAAATGGTTGATACTAGCGACGAGTGGATCACAGCTCGAACTGGTATTAAAGAGCGCCGTATCGCCAACCAGGAAGAAACCGTCTCTTATATGGCCTTTAGAGCTGCCGAGAATGCGCTAGAGGCCGCAAACACTGAGGCTGCCGAGTTAGATTTAATTATTTTGGCCACCACGTCTGCCAACAATGCTTTCCCAGCGGCGGCGTGTGAAGTTCAAGCCTTACTGGGTTTAACCGATGTACCTGCGTTTGATTTAGGGGCGGCTTGTGCTGGCTTTACTTATGCATTGAGTGTTGCCGATAACTTTATTCGCAGTGGTATGTATAAAACCATCATGGTGATTGGCGCGGATGCGCTATCTCATACTTGTGATCCCGATGATCGCGGCACCATCATTTTATTTGGTGATGGCGCAGGCGCTGCGGTTGTTCAAGCCAGTGAACAGCAAGGTATCCTTTCAACTCAGATTAACGCCGATGGTCGTTTTGGTGAGTTATTAAAGCTGCCTAACCCGAAACGCGGTATGTCGGGCAGCGAACTTGAATCTTATATGTTTATGAAAGGCAATGATGTCTTTAAAGTGGCTGTCACTAAGCTTAGTGAGCTGGTTACCCAAACCTTAGCCGCAAATAATATTGATAAATCAGAGCTAGATTGGTTAGTGCCGCATCAGGCCAACTACCGCATTATTAATGCAACGGCAAAGAAACTAAATATGCCGCTTGAGCAAGTGATTTTAACCCTTGAAAAACATGGTAATACTTCCGCTGCTTCTGTGCCTATTGCATTAGATGAAGGGGTGCGTGATGGTCGAATTAAAGCGGGTGATCTTGTTCTATTAGAAGCTTTTGGCGGTGGTTTCGCCTGGGGCTCTGCACTGATTCGAATGTAGTAAGGAAAGAAGATGACAACATTTACATTGGCCTTTCCAGGTCAAGGCTCTCAAGCCGTCGGTATGTTAGCTGAGCTAGCTGAGAAGTACTCAACGGTTGCGGCAACCTTTGCCGAAGCCAGCGAAGTGCTTGGCTATGACTTATGGCAGTTGGTTCAACAAGGGCCAGCAGAAGAGCTAAATAAAACATTTAAAACCCAACCCGCTTTGTTGGCATCCTCTGTCGCAATTTGGCGTGTTTGGCAAGAACAAGGTGGCGCTGCGCCTGCCGTCATGGCTGGCCACAGTTTGGGTGAATATTCTGCGCTAGTGTGTGCCGGCGTGATCGATTTTAAAGATGCCATTAAACTTGTCGAACTTCGTGGTCAGTTAATGCAACAAGCTGTACCAGAAGGTGTGGGAGCGATGGCAGCGGTTATTGGTCTTGAAGATCAAGCCATTGCGGATGCTTGTGCGCAAGCGGCAGAAGCAGAAGTGGTATCGCCGGTGAATTTTAACTCACCAGGTCAGGTTGTTATTGCGGGTAACAAAGCCGCGGTAGAGCGCGCGGGTGCATTGTGTAAAGAAGCAGGCGCTAAACGCGTATTGCCATTACCGGTTAGCGTGCCATCTCACTGTGCGTTAATGAAGCCTGCCGCTGATGAATTAGCAAAAGCATTGACAGCGCTAAACTTTAATACTCCTGTCATCCCAGTCATTAATAATGTCGATGTGGCTCAAGAAACTGATCCTGCAGCTATTAAAGATGCGTTAGTGCGTCAACTATATATGCCAGTACGTTGGACCGAAGTGGTTGAAGCCATGGCAGAGATGGGCGTGACGCTTGAAATCGAAGCAGGTCCAGGCAAAGTATTGTCAGGCTTAGTAAAACGAATTAATAAAACCATCGCTGCACAAGCGATAAATGATGTTGCTGGCTTAGAACAAGCCCTAGCAGCAAGCAATGAGGAATAAAACATGAACTTTGAAGGCAAAATCGTTCTAGTAACAGGTGCGAGTCGAGGTATTGGTCGCGCTGTTGCTGAGAGTTTTGTTGCTAAAGGTGCTACCGTTGTGGGTACCGCAACCAGTGAAAGTGGTGCGGCCGCGATCAGTGAATACTTAGGTGATAACGGCAAAGGTTTGGTATTAAACGTCACCGATGCGGGTTCTATTGAACAACTTTTTGCTGATATCAAAGCCACCTATGGTGATATCGATGTATTGGTAAACAATGCGGGTATTACACGTGATAATTTGATGATGCGCATGAAAGACGACGAGTGGCAAGATATAATCGACACTAACTTAACGTCGATTTTCCGTCTAAGTAAGGCGGTTTTGCGTGCTATGATGAAAAAGCGCAATGGTCGCATCATCAGCATCGGCTCGGTGGTTGGTACCATGGGTAATGCGGGACAAGCTAACTACGCAGCTGCTAAAGCGGGCGTAATTGGTTTTACTAAGTCTCTTGCTCGTGAAGTTGCTTCACGTGGGATCACTGTGAATGCGATAGCTCCTGGTTTTATTGAAACAGATATGACCAAGGCGCTAAATGAAGAACAACGTGCTGGTATTTTAAGTCAAGTACCAGCGGGTCGCTTAGGCGATCCGAAAGAGATTGCGGAAACTGTATGCTTTTTAGCGTCTGACAGTGCTGCATATATCACCGGCGAAACGTTACACGTTAACGGCGGGATGTATATGGTTTGATGCCATATTGTTACCGAGATGTGGTTTAAGCCCATTTTTTCGATAAAAGTCACGAAAAAATTGGTTAGACCAGTCATCTCGGGGTTGAAACTTTCGAGCGATGGAATACACTATCGCGACTAACGCAATTAGCGTATTTTCTAAAGGAAAAAATTGATCATGAGTAATATTGAAGAACGCGTAAAGAAGATCATCATTGAGCAACTTGGTGTTAAAGAAGAAGAAGTTAAAAACGAAGCTTCTTTCGTTGATGATCTAGGCGCAGATTCACTAGATACAGTTGAACTTGTTATGGCTCTAGAAGAAGAATTCGACACAGAGATCCCAGACGAAGAAGCTGAGAAAATTACTACAGTTCAAGCAGCTATCGATTACGTAGTGAACAACGCTGAATAATTGCAGCTTAGCTAAGAATTAATTTTTAGGGCGGTCTTTGGACCGCCTTTTATTTATCTACTTTTTTATCTACCATCCGGAGATTTTGACGTGTCAAAGCGCAGAGTAGTTGTGACTGGTATGGGAATGCTATCCCCAGTCGGTAATTCAGTTGATGCCTCATGGCAAGCCCTTTTGGCAGGCCAAAGCGGTATCAGCAATATTGACCATTTTGATACCGAAGCGTATTCAACTAAATTTGCTGGCTTGATCCGCGACTTAAACGTTGAAGATTACATGAGCCGCAAAGATGCACGTAAGATGGATTTATTTATCCAATACGGCGTTATTGCAGCAGAGCAAGCACTACAAGATAGTCAGCTGGAAGTGAACGAAGCGAACGCTCGTCGCATCGGTGTTGCTATTGGCTCAGGTATAGGTGGTTTAGGTTTGATTGAAGCCAATGCCAAGAACTTACAAAGTTCTGGCCCGCGTAAAATCAGCCCGTTTTTTGTGCCTTCTACTATCATCAATATGGTTTCTGGCCATGTTTCAATCAATAAAGGTTTGAAAGGCCCAAATATCGCGGTGACTACCGCTTGTACCACAGGCTCTCACTGTATTGGTTTAGCCGCTCGCATGATCCAATATGGTGATGCAGACGTGATGTTAGCCGGTGGTGCGGAAAAAGCCTCTACCGAATTAGGCATGGGTGGTTTTGGTGCCGCAAAAGCCCTTTCTACTCGTAACGATGATCCAACTAAGGCAAGCCGCCCTTGGGATCAAGATCGCGATGGTTTTGTTTTAGGCGATGGCGCTGGTGTCATGGTACTGGAAGAGTACGAGCATGCTGTTGCCCGTGGCGCAAAAATTTATGCAGAGTTGGTTGGCTTTGGCATGAGTGGTGATGCTTATCATATGACGTCACCGCCTGCTGATGGTGAAGGTGCGGCGGCTGCCATGCAAAATGCCATTGACGATGCCAAGATTGAGCCTAGCCAAATTAACTACATCAATGCACATGGTACATCTACACCTGCTGGTGATATCGCTGAAACTCAAGCCGTTAAATCTGTGTTTGGTGACTCAGCATATAATTTGCTAGTAAGTTCAACTAAATCAATGACCGGTCACTTATTAGGTGCAGCCGGGGCTATTGAAGCCATTATTACCGTGCTTGCATTGCGTGACCAAATTGCACCCCCTACCATTAACCTAGAAAACCCTTCAGAGGGTTGCGATCTAGATTATGTCGTAGGTACGGCGCGTAAAGCCGAATTAGAGTATGCACTTTCTAACTCATTTGGTTTTGGTGGGACTAACGGCTCGTTGATTTTCAAACGCGTTTAATGCCTTAGCGCCATAATTCTGGTATAAAGCCTGATATGAATGTATCAGGCTTTTTTATTCCCGAATGATATTGATAAACGGTGTAGAGCAACAGACCTTGGCGAGCGATGATCGTGGTTTAGCCTATGGTGATGGATTTTTCACGACCGCTAAAGTGGTTGCAGGCAAAGTTGAGTATTGGCGCGATCATCTAGAGCGTTTAATGCTTGCTGCTAAACGCTTTGACATCGAACTACCCAGTGTACTCACTCTCTTTAACGAAGTTCAGCAAGTGATCCAAGGCGTTGAGCTAGGCTGTCTTAAAATCACCATCACACGAGGCTCGGGTGGCAGAGGTTATAGCCCACAAGGCTGCGGGCAAACGACGCGTATTGTCCAAGTTAGCGATTGGCCTGCACATTATCTGACTTGGCAGCAACAAGGCGCTCGCCTAGACATGGCTGTTTTCTCCCTTGGCATTGTGCCTGCACTGGCTGGTTATAAAACCCTAAATCGACTCGAACAGGTGTTGATCAAGCAAGAATTAGCTGGACTTGATTGTGACGATGTTGCTGTGACTGATATTAACGGCCATTTAGTGGAAGCCAGTGCGGGAAACCTGTTTTGGCGAAAAGGTTCAACCCTTTACACGCCATGCTTATCCCAAGCCGGTGTAAAAGGGGTGATGCGAAAACAAGTGCTGAAAGTGGCTGAACGACTTGAGCTAGCCTCTGAATTAGGTCTATTCCCCGCTGCTGAACTAGATAATGCCGATGAGATTTTCATCACCAATGCGCTAATGGGGATAGTGCCGATTAAACAATATAAACAAAAACAATTAAGTGATTTTTCACTTACAGAGATGATCAATAAAGAACTCACCGATGATTAAAAAGATATTTTTTGCTTTGTTGCTGCTTGGCTTGATGGCCGCGGCTGCAGCGGCGTATTTGTGGCAACAACTGCAAGACTATAAAACCTTACCTAGAGTAAAGGCTGAAACGGTATTAACGGTTGCCAGTGGCAGCCACTTTCGCCAATTAGAGAGCCAGTTAATTGCACAGGAAATCATTCCCGCAACGCCTTATTTTGTCTGGCTAGGGCGAATTTATCCTGAGTTAACGCCGTTAAAGAGCGGCACCTACTTGCTACAACCAGGCTGGAGTTTAGAGCAGGTTTTGCAACATATCGTAGCGGGTGAAACGTATCAGTTTAAGGTTACCTTGATCGAAGGCATGACGTTTAAACAATGGAAAGCTCAGATTGAGAAAGTTGAAGGCGTTAAGTTAACGGGAGTGCTGGACGATGAAGTGGCACTGGCAAAAAAATTAGGCCTAGAGCAAACCAAGTTAGAAGGTTATCTGCAACCTCAAACTTACCTTTTTCCATACCACAGCACGGATTATGAAATCATTGAGCGCGCTTATTTGGCACAACAAGCTGAGCTGGAAGCGGCTTGGCAAGCACGAGCCAAAGACTTGCCACTGAAATCGCCTTACGAAGCGTTGATCTTAGCGTCGATTATTGAGAAAGAAAGTGGCCATGCACCTGAAAGAACCACCATTGCCTCCGTGTTTATCAATCGGTTGAACGCCAATATGCGGCTGCAAACGGATCCGACCGTGATTTATGGTATGGGGGACAGATTTGATGGTAACATTCGGCGCAAAGATCTACGCGAAGCAACGCCATACAACACCTATGTGATTGATGGGTTGCCACCTACGCCGATTGCCATGCCGGGTAAAGATGCTATTTGGGCAGCGCTTAACCCAGCTGATACCAAGTATTATTATTTCGTCAGTAAAGGTAATGGCGAGCATTATTTCTCAAAAAACTTAGCTGAGCACAACCGTGCTGTCAGAAAATACATATTAAAAAAGTAACATTATGACTGTTGGTAAATTTATTGTAATCGAAGGCCTTGAAGGCGCAGGGAAAAGCAGCGCGGTTGCAGGCGTAAAGAATTGGCTATTGGCCAACGGTGTTAAAGAAGTCGTTTGCACACGTGAGCCAGGTGGTACCCCTTTAGCTGAAAAAATGCGCACCTTAGTGAAAGAGCCAGGGGATGAGCCATTAAGTGATAAGGCAGAGTTGTTACTCATGTATGCCGCGCGGGTTCAGCTGGTTGAACAAGTGATCAAACCGGCATTAGCGCGAGGCGCTTATGTCATAGGGGATCGTCACGATTTGTCGTCGCAAGCCTATCAAGGTGGCGGCAGGGGCATCGATCTTAACCTGATCAAACAGATTAAACAGGCCGTGCTGGCAGACTTTAACCCAGATCTCACCTTATACATGGATATTGATCCCGCTCTGGGCCTCGCCCGTGCTGGTAGCCGCGGCGAATTAGATAGGATTGAACAACAAGCCTTGGCCTTTTTTGAGCGCACTCGCGCCGCGTATCTTGCCTTGGTTGAGCAAGATAGCAAAGCCTACACTATAGATGCGGGGCAGAGTTTAGCGCAGGTATCTTCGCAAATACTGGTGCAATTAGAGCAGGTGAGAGAGCAGATACTGTGAGCTATCCTTGGCTTGAGTCGCTTCAGCAGCAGCTTTACCGACAAGCGGATCAACAAAAGCTTCACCATGCTCTATTGATTAGTGGTATCACTGGCTTAGGCAAGGTCACGTTAGCTCAGCAATTAGCGCAACAGTTATTGTGTCAGCAGCCCAGTCAGGCTGGCCCTTGTGGTCATTGCCATGCTTGCGCCTTGTTTTTGGCGGGTAATCACCCCGATTTTCATCCAATTAAGACCGACAACCGAGTGATCACGGTGGATTCGGTGCGCCAATTAAACGCGAAACTGGCCGAGCGTTCGCAGCAGGGCGGAGCCAAAGTTGCGCTGTTTTACGATGCTCAATCATTCAATGAATCCTCGGCTAATGCGTTGTTGAAATCGCTCGAAGAGCCTGGCGATAACACCTTTTTTATCTTGATTTGCGAAAGTGTAGGCCGTTTAATGCCCACCATTACCAGTCGCTGTCAAAAGTTATTGTTAAAGCCGCCTGCTGATTGTCGGCCATGGTTAGCTGGGCAAGGCTACAATAATGTTAGCTCTGGCCTTTTGCATTTATACCAAGGTGCTCCGCTGGCTATTTTAACTGTGTTGCAACAAGGTAAGGCGGATGAGCATGAACAAATCGCTGATGCCATGCAGCAATTGTTAGATGATCCCTGCTATAGTTTTCAGTTTGCAGATTTCATTGCGAAAGACTTAACCACGCGAATGCGTTGGTTTAGTTATTTACTCCATGATATTCAAAAGGTGGCTTTAGGTGTTGGCGTTGAACAATTAGTGTTTGCTCATCACCTTACTTTATTGCAACGTTGCGCCGCTTTGCTACCAACAACGCAGCTCTATCATTTGGCTAACCGTTGGAGCACGCTCACTAATGAGTTCAGTGTGCATACCGGTTTAAGAAAAGAATTACTGCTTAGCCAATATTTTATCGATTTAAAAAACCAATTTGGAGGAAAGGGTGCTAGTTGACTCCCATTGCCATTTAGACAAACTTGATTATCAAGGCAAACATCAAGATATCGCGGATGTGATTAATAAAGCTCGCCAACGGGGCGTCACCCATATGTTGGCTGTCGCGGTAGAATTAGCGGAGTTTGAGCCGCTACAGGCCTTGGTGGCACCTTTTGATAATGTGTTTTTGTCATGTGGCATTCATCCATTACACCAAAATTCAGATCAAGATGAAGCTAAGTTATTAGCTTATTGTCAGCAAGATAATGTTGTTGCTGTCGGTGAAACAGGACTTGATTATTTTTATTCTCCCGATGATAAAGATCTACAACAAGCCTGTTTTCGTCGTCATATTCGCGTTGCAAGGACATTACAAAAACCTTTGATTGTCCATACTCGTGATGCGCGTGAAGATACCTTGGCTTTGTTATCCGAAGAAGGCCAAGGGGAGGTGACGGGCGTGCTGCATTGTTTTACCGAATCTCTTGAAATGGCGCAAGCGGCCATCGCCATGGGCTTTTATATTTCTATTTCAGGCATAGTGACGTTTAAGAATGCTGAAGCACTACGTGAAGTGGTCAAAGCCATTCCTCTGGATCGCTTACTAGTAGAGACAGATTCACCTTATTTAGCACCTGTGCCTTATCGAGGAGAGCAAAATGAGCCGGCATATACCCGAGCGGTGGCGGAATATATCGCTCAGCTTAAAGGTGTGACAACCGCTGAACTAGCTGAGCAAACCACGGCTAACTTTTTCACCTTATTTCGCCATGCACTGCCAGCAAATTAGCGATTAAATATGTGGTATTTCTTTGGCTTAGCGGCGGTTTTTACCTTTGCCGCCACGGGTGTGCTTGCTGCTAGTCGTAAGCGGGTTGATCTTATCAGCGTCTTGTTAACCGGGATGATCACGGCGTTAGGTGGCGGTACACTACGCGATTTACTGATAGGCCAACCGGTATTTTGGTTGGTAGACGAAACGTACCTTTGGGTCGCCTTGCTGGGCTCCTTGGTGACCTTTATTACCGAGCCTAGTATGCGCAAGCGTTATCATTGGGTGTTATACCTTGACGGCCTTGGCATAGCGTTATTTTCTATTCAAGCCATAGATAAAGTTCAAGATGTCGGCTTTTCTGCCACGGTGGCCGTGCTGATGTCGGTGATAACAGCGATCATGGGGGGGGTAATGCGCGATGTGATGACCGGCCATACTACCTTGTTATCAACTAAAGAGCTCTACGCCACACCGGTATTATTGGGCAGTATACTTTACGTGACCCTCAAGGCCATGGATGTAAATTATGATTTAGCTGCCGTGACCGGATTCTTGGTGGTGTTTGTGGTGCGCTTTATCGCAATACGTTTTAACGTGACTTACCCTGAACGATTAATGATAGGGCCAAGGGGATAAAAAAATGCTCGGGACGGATTCCCATTTATCCCGAGCTAGGGGAAGTGAATACTTTTAGTTTAGATCAGCTAAATCAAGTCGCCAGTTTTTAGTCAATAAGAATCACTTCTATTAAGTATTTCGTTACCAGCCATGAGGATGCAGCAATCAGCCGCTAGTTTAGCTACTCAATGAACAGATGATTGTCTCTTACTAGATCTCGAGGGTAGCTATTTTTGATCCGTGCGCCCACCCATTTGCCTAGGCCGATAGCCGCCCCTTTATAAAGTAAAATCAGCTCCCCTTTATTAGTTGCGTTAACTTGGTCGAGATGAATATCTCGTCCCATGTAATATTCTCGGGCTTGCTCTGAGGTTAACTCATACACATTTTTAGTCGCCAACGCTCCGATACTAAGGGCTAGCTCGTGGCTAACTCGATAAGTCTTTTTGATGACATCAGCGAGTTTAATGCCGACACGGTCAAATTTGACCTTGCCTTGCACTTGTGCAAACGCACAGGGAAACAGCCAAACTTCAGCATCACGACTAAAGATGTCGCCGGGAAGTTGCTCTGATGTAATACCAAACTGCTGATTTAGGTAATTAAATAACGCTTCTTTTTGTTTAGCACTGGCTGGACTAAAAGGAAATTTGCCGCGGTGGCGTTGCTGCTCGGTGGGGACAACGGATTGTTTTTTACGAAAACCTGCGACAAAGAAACCTTCACTGTCATATACCTGAGGCCAAACGTGTAGATACCCTTCAGGGGTCGCAACGGCTTGAGCATGGTCAAATAAATCGGTTAATGGCAGTGGCTCAACCGCATCGCCAAAAGTGGCTAGAATATGCTCACAGACGCCTTGGTTTTCATGTCGATTCAAGGTGCATGTTGAGTAAATTAATACGCCATCGGGTTTTAACGCATAAAATGCACTTTCAATGAGCTCTTTTTGGCATTGGGCAATTTCATGAACCGATTCTATGGTCCAGTTCTTCATGGCAAATTCGTCTTTACGAATGGCCCCTTCACCGGAGCAGGGCGCATCAAGTAGCACGGCATCAACACTTTCCGTTAACCAAGTGCCAAACACGCGCGCATCAAAGTGAGTAAGAGCGACATTAGTGGCAGAGCAACGTACTAAATTGGCATGTAACACCTTAACCCGGCTCGAAGAAAACTCATTAGCGATTAGCAAACCTTGATTATTAAGCTGTGCGGCAATTTGTGTGGTTTTTGATCCCGGTGCAGCGGCGGCATCAAGCACTATGGTGTCATCAGTCTGGCTTTGCCATAAATGAAACAATGCGGTGACAGGCATCATGGAGCTGGCTTCTTGAATATAAAACAGGCCCGCCAAATGTTCAGCGGTATTGCCTAAAGGAATACTTTCATCTTCACGGGTTAACCAGAAACCTTCACTGCACCAAGGGATAGGGGTGAGTTGCCATTGCAAGTGGGCAATGCGGTCTAAAAAGTCTGTAACAGAAATCTTGAGGGTGTTAACACGTATGCTCTTGCGCAATGGCTGTTGGCAAATTGCGATAAAGTCATTGAGATCTAAACCTGCAGGTAAGGTTTCTTTAATACAGTTTAAAAATGAGTCAGGTAAATGAATTGAATTAGCCACATGTCGCCCCTTATTACTTGAGGCGACATAATACCATGATTAGCGCGGAAGTTTAGGCTGCCATGTTAGCCACTTATCATCGAAATCTTGCTCCAGTTTAAACGTTTGTCCAGCTTTTGCTTTGGCTTGAACTTTACCGTTTGGCGTTGCAAAGGATATGCCGCCACTGAGAATGGCCTCTAAGGATTCAGCTTTTAAACTCGCGCCAGTAATGCCTATGTCCATGTTAAAGCCTGAGGCTTGCCAAAATACCGTATTTCTGCGGACTAAGTGCTGGTATTTCGGTTCAATATTGATATGAACTTCAACCGAATCCCCGCTGTAGGTAATATTAAAGTCGGTTACCTTACCGACTTGGACTTGCCTAAAATAGACTGGGCTACCCAGGGTTAATGAGCCGGCGCGAGGCGCAATGAGAACCAGCGCAAGACCCGCTTCATTTCGCTCGACGATTGGGGCTGATTTGCTCACGCTAAAGCGCGTTTGTTTTTTCCCCGAACCTGGAACAGCTTCAATAAAGGGGCCAGTGAAAACCGTATCTAGGTGCTCTGCACCTTGTAAGGAAACCTTAGCATTAACGAGCCAAAACTCACTGCCTTGGCGCAAAAAGCGATCGGCAAATTGCGCTTTTAATGCCACGGTTGCGGTAACGTTGTCATTGCGTTGATCCAATGCTAGGTCTGTGATTTCACCTATGGTGAGTCCTTTATACTTCACTTCAGTGTTAGGTTTGAGACCATCGGCACGTGCCAAGCTGAGCTCTAAGGTATGTTTTACTTCGGTAGCGGATTGAAAGGAATCGAATAGGGGATAATAGTCGCCGGCTTTGGTCGTTTTGTTCGCAATATTGTCAAACGCAATACCGCCAGCGGCAATGGCCAACAGTGAATCGGCATTGACTTCGACACCGCTTAGGCCTGCTTTAATATCTAAGCCACTGACATCCCAAAATAAGCTGTTGGGCTTAATCAAGTGACGATATTGACCAAAAATAGACAGCTCGATCATGATTTTGCCAGTACGTGTGAGATCATAATGAGTGACCTTACCCACGGGTAACTTACGAAAGTAAACGGGCGAGCCCAAGGTTACCGAAGTCATATTATCGCTGAGTAATCTTATGTTGAGCGGTGTTGCAAAGGCCGCTTGGCCTAGTTCAGCCAGAGATTTATCAGGGTAAAGTCGGTACTGTTCAAGAAATTTTCCGCTGACCTTATTGTTCGGGTTATAGAAACTAATGCCACCAGATATAAAACTGGATATAGGATCGGCATTAACTTGTAACCCTTCTAAAGACGCTTTGACAGAAATGCCACTGGATTGATAAAAACGACTATTCGCTCCCACCAAATGTTTAAACTGTGGATTGATTAATACGTTTATTTCAACTCCATCGGCGCGTTGGTTTAGCTTAATGGACTTAACCTTACCCGCGACCAAGCGGCGAAAATACACCGGATCGCCTGCATTCACGCCGCTGGCATCGTCTGCAACGATGGATAAAGCTAAGCTGTTATTGTCGGTTATATCGCCATCCGCAACGACAAATGTTCGCATTGGCTCGCCCACTTCGGGCTGAAAACCTATGTAATCACCTTTGATTAAATTGCCGAGGTTTTTAATTCCGCCTAAGCCAATTTGCGCTCGTTCAAGCCAAAACCGACTGTTACTGCTGAGCTGATTTTTAAACATGGGTTCGATAACAGCATGGGCTTGAAATAAATTACTGTCATTATCAAAATCGATATAGGTTATTTTTCCTGCTTTAAAGCCGCGATATATAATAGGGGTGCCGATGTTAATACCAGAAATATTTTCTAGCTTGAGTAACACCTTTGCTCCGCGATCGGCTGCTGCGACGTCGTTATAGAGTTTAAATAAAAAGTTTGAAGGCGCTTTATTGCCGTCAGCTGGGGAATCGAAGGAAATAGCACCAGATATAATCGAGGCTAAACTTTCGGTATGAACCTTGAGTCCAGAAAATGAAAATTCAGCATTGATACCACTGACATTCCAAAACCGTGAATTTTGTTTCACCAAGTTGGCATATTTTGATTGGATATTAATTTGAATTTCTACTTCCTGGGCGTCACGCACTAGCCTAAAGTTATAGACCTCACCCACTTGTATTTTTTTATAATAGACTGGAGAGCCAATTGACACACTGCCCATGTCTTCGGCTAACAGTTTAACAATTAAGCCGCGCTCAGGTTGGGTTAACGGTTGCTCTTCACTTGCAATGAAATCGGTGGCTGGGACACCAACCCCCGGACGCATATTAATATAGCTACCGGAAAATAAGGTATCTAAACCGGATACACCGCTAGTTAAAGAGGCTTTTGCTTTAACCAACCAAAATTGCGTATCACTTTTAAGCATATGCGCAGCTTGTTTTTCAATTTCGGCAACCACGTAGACACCTGAAATGTCTTCATCTAACTTGATCGCGGTTACCTTGCCTATATCAACGCCCTGATATTTAATGCGTGTTTTTCCAACTAGGATGCTGTTGGCATTATCAAAATGAATTCTAATCTCGCTAGCGCTATTGTTGAGATGTTGAAATAACAACCAGGCCCCTAAAAACAGCGCGAGCAATGGCAAAAACCAAATGGCTGACAAGCGTTGTTTATCAATTATTACAGGTGTAGCCGGCTCAATTTGTCCAGTCATTATCTTCTTCCATGTCCCACATCAATCGAGTGTCAAAACTTTTTGCAGCCATTAAGGTTAATAGTACCACCAAAGCAAATGCAGTTGCAGCAGGTCCGGGAATAACGACCAACAGCTGACCTTTATCAATGACCGCAACCATGATTGAGATAACAAATAAATCTAGCATCGACCAACGGCCGATCCAGTCAATAAACTTAAACATCAGTAAACGCAGTTTATGGTTGATCTTAAGCTTAAAATGAATCGAAATTAAGATCAGCATAATGCCGATGATCTTGGCCAATGGCACTAAGATAGAAGCAACAAAAACAATGATGGCAATGCCTGTACTGCCTTCTTCTATAAGCGCATAGACCCCTGACATGATGGTATCAGGTGTGGCTTTTCCTTGGCTAACTAATAGAGTGATCGGCATAAAGTTAGCTGGAATTAAAAATATACAGGCCGTGATTAAGTAAGCCCACGTTTTTTGGATGCTATAGGGCTGTCTCATATGCAATTTGGCATCGCAGCGTGGACAGAGAGTATGTGGTTGATAGTGGCAAACTAGACCGCACTCGTGGCAGCGGGCTAAGCCATTTTGTTTAGCTGATTCCATTGACTTTTACTTTATCCCAATAATCGCTTGGATCAAATAAGGTTAAAATCAAGCTATTGGTGACCATCAATAAACTAAAGCAGAGTAGGCCAATACCCAATTCAATATCAGCGATATCCACCAACTTGATTAATGCAACTAAAAAAGAAACTAAATAGACTTCTAGCATGGACCAGTGAGAAAGGTGGTCTATCCATTTTAAGAATTGTTTGAGCTTTGGGGATTGCGCATGGAATATGGATAGATAGCTGGCAAAACAGAGAGAAATTAACATCATTGCGGGTGCCAAAGAGGAGCACAGGAAAATAAGCAAAGCGATAAAAATATTTCCCTCAATATAGAGCTTGAGGGTTGCTTGGATCAAGCTGACTTTTTCGGTTGTACCAATCAGCGTCATTGATAATAAAGGATAAGTATTAGCAGGGATTAATAATATTAAAGCGGTCAGAGAAAGCGCTAAGATAGTGGCGGGCTGGCATTGGGCTTTATGGTATAGGTGACTGCCGCAACGGGGGCATTTGGCACTGTGTTTGATATCTTTGGGGCTTGGTGGCTGATATGGGGCGATCAAGAGATCACAGTGGCTACATGCGTTAAGTTGTGACGAAGATTTTGTCATAATTATTATTAATCAAGCTTTTATTAGAAGTATATCTAAAGTGTGACAACAACACGAATTTTATGTTGGCGGCCGATAAAAGAAATGGTACTGTATATAAAAACAGTTATCGGAGAAAACCTGTGGCCGTAGTCATTAAATACATAGTTGAAAGAAATGGTGAAGAAAAGATGACCTTTACGAGCAAGAAAGAAGCGGATGCATACGACAAAATGCTGGATGTTGCAGACCAGCTTTCTGACTTTCTTGCGACAGGTCCTGTGGGCTTAGATGACAGCCAACTGGAGGAGTTAGGCCTGTTTTTAGCTGCCAACAAGGACGACGTGATGACGATGTTAAAAGGTGGCGCTCCAGCAGTCAAAAAGAAGCCTTCTGAAAAAGCAGACAAAAAGCTTAAGTTAGCCGCTGATCCTGCAGCATAAAAGCTAAGCTGTCTGTGAGCTTATAGAAATTGGAACGTTGCGGGTGTTAGGGCTTAAAAATGGCGTATTGTGCGCGGCCCGCATGTTTAGCTTGATATAAAGCAGCATCTGCACCGGCCAGAAAATCGTTGGCTTTGATTGGCTCGCAACTTTGGTGAGAGTGAACTCCGATGCTGACGGTGACATGGCCGACTGGCTCGATGCCGCGATGGATAATATTGAGCGATGCGATGCTGTTAAGAATGTTACTGGCTACTGCGGTGGCTCCCGTAATATCGGTATTTGGTAAGAGGACACAAAACTCTTCGCCACCGTAACGACACGCAAAATCTGAGCCGCGACGGCAGGCAGATTTAAGCTGTTGCGCGATTTTTTTCAGACAATCATCCCCCTCTAAATGGCCATGATGGTCATTAAATTTCTTAAAGTGATCGACATCGATTAGCAACACGCTAATGGGAAGTTGTTCGCGAAATGCGCGGTTAAGCTCAGCGGGCAAAGATTGATCTAGGTAGCGTCGGTTTGCAATGCCTGTTAAACCATCGCTCAATGTTAATTGCTTTAACTCTTGATTGGCTTGTTCAAGTTGAATAGTGGTCTCGATAAGCTGTGCACGCATCTTAGCGATGCGATCCATGGCTTGCAATTTTGCACTTAAAACAAGCGGGTCTACCGGTTTGGTTAAGTAATCGTCACCCCCCGCCGCGATGCCTTCAGCGAGATCTTCTGAGCTGGTTTTGCCAGAGAGAAAAATAATGGGTACCCAAGGCTCGTTGGATTGGCGTATGCGCTTTGCGACCTCATAACCATCAATTCCGGGCATCATCACATCCAACAAAATAAGATCGGGTTGTTGAGCGTGAAATAATTCAACCCCTTCTTCGCCCGATGACGCGATAATCACGTGATGCTTTTGCGGATCTAGGTATGAACTGATCACCATCTGTTCAATTTTTGAGTCGTCAACGAGCAGTATTTTCATAGACCATATTAGCGATAAGGAATTACTCAATAGTATATGACAATGTCTAACAACTGTGATGAAAAATTTCAGTTTTAGTTATTAAAACAAGCTAATAACGGCCCCAAACATAGGTTGAAAATAAGCGTTAAAGTACTTAGCAATGCTGCATAGCCTATTGGACAAAGAAGGTCAGGCTGATAAATCTCACAATGATGGCAATAAATAAAAATACCACTCCAGAGCGAATAAACTTAAATTCACCTACCGTAAGGTCATCGACGCGATTAAAGAAAATTTTCACGGTTGCAAGGTAATCTGACTTGCGTTTGCTGTAACTGATACAACCAATCAATACGAAGCAAATGCCGAACAGTAGCGCCACTGGCTCAGCGACGGTTAATATTTGCTGCCACATAATCTAATCTCCTTTTTTGTTTATCCTAAACACTGGCAACATAGAAGGCCATTAGCACTTAGTCTAATACCCGAATTAACAACTATATGTATGAAAATAATAGGTTAGATAAAGAAGAGTCAGCTGTTGTCGCAATAAAAAAGCCTTAACACAGGTTAAGGCTTTAAAGGTTTAATGCTGTACTGAGTGCTTATTTTTTGTAAGCGTCGTTGTGCACACCTGCAGCGCGGCCTGATGGATCCGCGTTGTTTTGGAACGACTCATCCCACAATAACGCTTCAGGTGTTGAACAGGCAACAGACTTGCCATGTGGTACACATTTAGCCGCAGACTCAAGTGGGAAATGCTCTTCAAAGATACAACGGTAGTAGTAAGCTTCTTTGGTATCAGGCGTGTTGATTGGGAATCTAAACTCAGCACTGGCCAGTTGTTGATCCGTCACTTGCGTGCTGATAAATTCTTTCAAGCTGTCGATCCAGTTGTAACCTACACCGTCTGAGAATTGTTCTTTTTGACGCCATAGCACTTCATCAATCAGCTTGCCATCGAATGCTTCACGTAGAATATTCTTCTCGATGCGACCGTCTTTGATCATTTTTAGCTCTGGGTTAGTACGCATAGCCACATCCATAAACTCTTTGTCTAGGAAAGGCACGCGAGCTTCAATACCCCAAGCCGCCATCGACTTGTTAGCACGTAAACAGTCAAACATGTGCAGCTTGCTTAGTTTACGGTTTAGCTCTTCATGGAACTCTTGTGAATTTGGCGCTTTGTGGAAGTATAAGTAACCACCAAAGATTTCATCTGCACCTTCACCAGAAAGTACCATCTTAATGCCCATGGCTTTGATTTTTCTCGCCATTAAGTACATTGGAGTAGAGGCACGAATAGTGGTCACATCGTAAGTTTCAAGGTGATAAATTACTTCACGTAGCGCATCGATACCGTTTTGTACGGTAAAGATAATAGGGTGGTGGATAGTACCAATAGAGTCAGCTACTTTTTGCGCGGCAGCTAAATCAGGTGAGCCTTCTAGACCAACCGAGAATGAGTGAAGCTGTGGCCACCAAGCAGCAGATTTATCATCATCTTCTACACGTTGCTTAGCAAAGCGCTGAGTGATAGCTGAAATAACCGATGAGTCTAAGCCACCAGAAAGTAGCACACCGTATGGCACGTCACACATCAACTGACGTTTCACGGCATCTTCTAAAGCTTGACCAATCTCAGCTGGGCTGCCGCCATTGTCTTTAACGCCTTCGTAAGTCATCCAGTCACGGTTGTAGTAACGGGTGATCTTGCCTTCTTCGCTGTCAAGGTAATGTCCCGGTGGGAATTCTTGCACCTTGTTACAGATAGGCGTGAGGGCTTTCATTTCAGAGGCAACATAGAAGTTGCCGTGTACATCCCAACCCATATATAGCGGGATGATACCGATATGGTCACGGCCAATCAGGTATTTGTTCTTGTTTTCGTCGTATAGACAAAAAGCGAAAATACCATTTAGATCGTCAAGGAAGGCGTTACCTTTCTCTTCGTAAAGGCCTAAGATAACTTCACAATCGGATTTGGTTTTAAACTGGTAACCACAGGTTAGCTTGGCAGCTAAATCTTTATGGTTGTAGATTTCACCGTTAACAGCAAGGATATGTGTGTTGTCTTGGTTATATAAAGGCTGAGCCCCTGTATTAACGTCAACAATTGAAAGACGTTCGTGAACTAAAATTGCGTTATCGCTGCTGTAAACGCCTGACCAGTCTGGTCCTCTGTGGCGCAGCAATTTTGACATTTGAATAGCTTGTTCACGCAGTGTAGCGACATCACTTTTAATGTCGAGAATACCGAAGATCGAACACATAGACTTCCCTTCTTAAATAAGTCTTTGAGCAGTTAGCTCATTTTTAAATTTTTGCATCTAAAGTTACATGGAGCAGAGGGGGAAGGCTGACGCCATTTACAACCTGTTTCCATTACGCTTTTATAGTTAGACGTTGGTTTTAACAAAAAACCAACACAAAGTCACTGCCCAATTACATCAATAATTGAGCAGTATTACAGGATTAAATATTAAATCGGCTCGCTATTGGTGTTGTCATGCTTTGCATTTCATTGCAAACATGGCGTGCAAATCCGGCGCCGGCCTCATCATACATATTAAACACTGCATCGACACCGAGACCTTTTAGCTCTTCGATATCTTCAGCAAAGCGTGCAATTGCGGCAATGTTCATACTACAGTTACGATTTCTTAACTGGATTGCTGCATAATGGTTACCGTTATGATCTGGCATGGCGAGCAATATCAGCTTGATCTGATCGGTCAGTTCGAGCTTGTTCCAAAAATCTGAGTCCATTGCGTCACCTGTGATAACGCGTCTGCCTAATTCACGATGCTTAATGGTTTTATCATGGCTGTTATCAATCCCTAATACGGTATCTCCGAAAACTTGTTTTAATTCATCATAAGCACCGGTACCAATTCGGCCCATCCCCATCACCAACACAGTCGCGTCACCCACCCGAATGGGTCTGTCTTCTACATGTAAACGAAGATGCTGAAAACGCTTTAGACGAGCTGACATTTTTTGATACAACTCATCACTCTTGTTGTTGAGCAGAGAAGACAAAACAAAACTGATGGACAGAGCAATGGCGGCAATAATCAACCAATCATTACTTAGCCAGCCTTTACTTGCGGCAAGGGCAGCAACGATTAAGCCAAATTCACTGTAATTAGCGAGTGAGAACGAACCTAATAGCGAGGTTCGAGCGCGTAACTTGAATAGGTTAAAGCAGAAAAAGTACAGCATGGTTTTAATTGGCAGTAACAGCACCAAAATAGCAGCAATGATAAGATGCGTTTCATTTGGCATATCGTTGAGGCCAATATTTAAGAAGAAACACACTAAAAACAGCTCTTTTAAGTTAAATAGTGCCTTTGCCATGCCGCCCGCACTCGGATGAGCTGCAACCAGCATACCGGCGATTAACGCGCCCAAATCGGCTTTCATGCCAACGGCCTCAAACAAGCCAGCACCAACCACAAGAGCTAAGAAAAAGCCATATAATACAAGCAATTCACCGTGGCCCACCTTGTCCATCACCTTAAACAGCACAGGGCGAAGCAAAGGCAGTAAAACTAACGCGATGGCGTAGTACTCGGGCAGTTTGCCGGTGGAGAAGGTAAGAAACAAAACAGCAAAAATATCTTGCATGATCAACACACCAATGGCGATACGACCATACAAAGAGTTCATTTCACTCTTTTCTTCTAAAATTTTAACGGCAAACACCGTACTGGAAAAACTTAAGGCAAAAGCGACGATAAACAAACCCGTGTTATCTAAGCTGTCGACAATGGAAAGGCCTAACGTTTTTAGAATGAACAAAACAAAGGCAAAAAACAGCACAGATCCGGTGATATGCAAGGTCGCTGCACCGAACACTTCACCTTTGAAGAGGGTGCGAATGTCGAGCTTCAAGCCAATTGAGAATAACAGTAAGGTTACCCCGAGGTCGGCAATGGCGGTCAAACCCGGAGTAGATTCAAAGCCGATAGCATTGAGCACAAAGCCAGCTAATAAAAAGCCAACCATGGGTGGTAAACCGATGGCATTAATGGCCATACCGGTGGCAAAGGCGATGCCGATAAGCGTAACAAGTAATGTTGGTTCCATTTAAGTATCTTTATTCTTATATTTACAACAGACAAAGGTTAGCACCAGCGGTGCCGTTTATAAAAAGTCAATATCCTGAATTGAGTTGACAATGTGGTTGGGTTTGAATGGCACCTTGTCAATATCTGCCAGTTGGCTGACGCCACTCAATACCAAAATGGTCTCAAGACCCGCTTGAAAGCCCATCAGAATATCGGTGCGTAAATTATCGCCGATAATACAAGTATCCTTAGAATGTGCACCAATTTTATTTAGGGCTGCGCGAATAATCCAAGTACTTGGCTTACCAACATAAAAAGGCTCGCGTCCGGTCATGCGCTCAATCGGCGCGCATAATGCGCCGCAAGCCGGACTCATGCCGGGGCCATGGGTATCTGGGTTGGTGGCAATAAAGCGAGCACCATCGGCCACAAATCGCGCCGCTTTTTGGATCATGCTCCAGTTGTAACTGGTGGTTTCTCCCACAATCACAAAATCGGGGTTAATGTCGGTAATGGTAAAGCCTGCTTTATACAGCTCGTGGGTGAGGGCACCTTCGCCAATCACAAATGCTTTGTTGCCTTCTTGGCGCTCCATAAATGCAGCCGTGGCCATGGCTGAGGTATAGAAGTATTCAGCGGGGACATTGAGTCCCGCGGATTTAAAACGGTTATGCAGATCATTTTCTGTCATGGCTGGGTAATTGGTCAAAATAACCAATTTATTACCTTGCTCTATGATACGGTGAATAAAAGTATCGGCTCCAGGGATCAAGGTATTGTTATGCAGTAATACGCCGTCAATATCGCAGATAATGCTTTTTTGCATGATGAGTTCCGTATAATGTTAAATGCAGTTTAATACTAACCAGTAAAAAAACGTCTGTATATAGGCAATTAAGCAAGTCCAGCTAGGATATTTTACAGTGACTTAACATCTAGCATGTGCGTCGGTACTACTGTCGATATAACCGTCGGCAAAACCATAAACTAGGAGAGGTGCATGGCACAGCAACAAGAGTATCAAACGGTTATTGCCTATTGGTTTGGCGAGTTAACTGATGGCATGGCTGATGAGCAACATCAGCAGCGATGGTTTGCCGGTGGTGAGCAGGTCGATGCTGAAATCAAACAACAATTTGCCGCTGTCCATCAGCAACTTGCCAATGGCGAGCTCGAACACTGGTTAAGACATGATTTAGGCCGCTTGGCGAGTATTATCGTGCTGGATCAATTTAGCCGTAATTTATATCGCGGTACAGCGCAAGCTTTTGCTTATGACAAGCAAGCATTAGCGCTGGCAAAAGAAGCGGTCGCGCAAGGGGTTGATCTGCGTTTGCCGCTCGATTATCGCGTGTTTATCTATATGCCATTTGAGCACGCAGAAGATATTAATGAGCAAGAGCATTGCCTCGCACTTTTTCAAGGCTTGTTAGAAGATGCGCAGTCACCTAAGGCAATAGAACAAGCCCAAGGTTACCTTAGCTTTGCCCAGCAGCACTACGACATAGTACGTCAATTTGGTCGCTTCCCCCACAGAAATGAAGCCTTAGCAAGATCTTCAAGGCAAATTGAGTTACGCTACCTAGCCGCCGAGCACAGCCGCTTTGGTCAATAGGGGCGTGTAAAAAGGCCGAAATTCAATCAATAGGATGTTATTAATGCTTAAGCAATTTTTTTCTACCGCTTGCCTTAGTGCGAGCATTTATCTTTCTTTAGGCCTGTTTAGTGCACATGCTCAAACCATGGATGAGTTTTATGCTGAGTCGGCCAATCAAGCGCAGTTTGACAAGGCGTTAGCAGAAGGCCATATCGTCAAAGGTCGCGTCTTTTTTGTTAAAAACTGCCAAGATGCGCAAGAGAAAGGGCAAACCACGGAGCAAGATTGTGAATGTATTCAAGGTCAAATCGCTAAGGTGTCCGATAAGGAGTTCTTTTACGAAACTATCCTAGCGTATCAAGAATACCAAGCACGAGTTGAAGCCCATGGTGATGCTGAAAAAACCGCTGCCCTTAAAGAGCAGCAAGCTAAACGTCAAAGCTTGACCAAACGCATTGAGCAAAGCTGTAAGCCAAAAGATTTGCCGGCGAACTAATTTGATTTACGTCTAGCACGCATAATCAAACCTAGGGTGATAAGGCAAACCAGCCAAGCAAAGACATCACCAAAACGACTATAAAACGGGGTATCACTGCTCAGTGTTACCTCGCCTTGGATCACTTCTCGTTGATTAATGCCACTCGATGCCACAACTTCCCCATATGGGCTGATCACCATGCTCACACCGCTGGTGGTACCTAAACCAAAGGCAACACGGTTTTCAATGGCGCGAAACACGCTGTCGGTGGCATGAAGCAGTGGAAATTGACGATTGGCTTTAAAGTCGTCATCCACTGGCATCAAGATGATTTCTGCTCCTTGCTGTTTTAGGTGGCGGCTGATCCATAAGCGGTGGCGATCATAACAAATACCCAAACCTACCTTGCCAAAACGGGTTTCAACCACCTTGCTTTGAGCCGCGGTGCCTGCGCTAAAGCCAAATTGCTTTTCTCGAAAGGTAATCGCTATTTTTGGGGTTCTTAATATTTCCTTGCCTTGGGGATCAAACATCACGGCGGTGTCAAAGCGCTGACCTTGTTCAAGCCAAATTAAATCCACTACTAAGTAACTGGATAATGCTTTCGCCAGATCCTGAACTTGCGTCACCATAGTATGGTTATCCAAACTCGCCATTTCATTTTCAGGCCAGACAATAACATCCACCGGCGAGTTTACCTGCCGACTTAACTGGGCATTGATATCAAAGATGGCTTGCGACATGGCTTGGGTATCGGCCCAATAGCCTTCTCCGTCCATGGGTTTATCCGCTAATTGTTGGATTTTTGGATCTTGATTAGTTAAATCAACCGTGGCCGCGACGTTCACTTTGGCCGAAGTGTTGTTTTGATTAATTAACAGATATTGGCCCCAAGCAAACACCAAGCAAATAAACCCTAAGCTGGCCATCGCACTGCGACTAAACGAGTTATTACTTTGTTTGTTAATAATTAATTGGGTGATGGCGGTATTGCTGAGTAAAACTAAAAAGCTGACTCCGACAAAGCCCGTGACGGAGAGTAATTGCAGCACATTAAGCTGTTGCCACTGGCTTTTAGCAACCAACACAAACCAAACGTCTTCAAGGTAGGGCAGTACGAAACGCAGATATTCAATGCTGCACCAAAACAGCGGCAGGGCAAAAATTCGCCATTTTGCTGGGGTTTTTAAACTAAGCCAAATGCCCCAATGCATCACTCGAGCAAAGAAAAATCCCGCCCCTATCATCAAAGGCAAGCCGAAGGCGGTGCCAAATAATTCCATAAACCAAGAATGGGCAAAACAAGACCAAGTGATGGTGGCAGGCAAGAATAGCCGAAACGCTTTAATATGTGACCAGTGGTGCACCACGTAAAATACAGGGACCAAGGCGAACCAAGCTAGCCAGCCAAAGGCGATCCCATCTAGCTCATAACCCGGCATGGCCAATCCCATTAATACACCGGAGCACAAACTAAGGAAAAGGGCAAAGCTGAGGGGGGTGGATTTCATTACATGGCCTTAATTGATTTATCTTAGCCAACGTGGAGGTGACTTTGGTTGGCAGTTATGCCAATTGATAAGTGTAATAGCTAATTTTGTCAATAGTTTGACTGCAGCAAATGGCTGCAGTGAGTGGCAAAGGGTTCTTTGTTACTGAATATTCATTCGGTAGTGGCAAAATTTGACCGACGTAACCTAGTGTCAGCTTAATTGGTTGAGACAAAGGAAATTGCTTAGGCAGCATATTGATTGTTTGTGGACTGGTGTGCCAACCTTGTCCCGTTGCCTTTAACCAAGCTTCAAGCATCGCCCAACGGGCATAAAATTCACGTCGGGTGGGGTTAATATCCGGTTGGCCAAAACAGCCTTGCCATAGGCGTTCTATCTTGGTTTGACTGTGTTTGTGCAGACACAGATCGACACCGACCTGTGCCCCTGACGTGATTGCGAGCAAAAGGTAGTCGCCGCAATGAGACAAGTTGAACTGCAAATCACAGCCAAGCAACACGGGCTTACCATTTGCCGTGGTGCTAAATTCCAATATGGGTAAATGCGATTTTTGTCGTAAAGCTCGATTCAACACTTGGCGCTGCTTTATATACCTAAGCTGAGCTAAACCGCGCAGACGCGCGGCTTGCTGTTGCTGTGTTAGCGTCAGCTCGCGACAAGCCTGAGTCAAGGGTATTGGCGCATGACCTAGGCGTACCCAATGCAGCTCAACTTCGCAGGCGTTGAAATTTTGCAAGCTCATGGGGTTAGCCTGCCTGTAAGGTTTGACTGAAACCGCCATCGAGCACCAGATTCGAACCCGAGCACAATAGTGGCTGCGCAGCTAAACTCAACGCGGCTTGGGCTATTTCCTCGGGTTGGCAAAAGCGGCGCATCGGGATCCGCTTTTGCGCGTTAGGGTGTTGATACCAAGGGCTTGCCTTGATCATCTCCGTCGCCACGGGACCCGGTGAAATACTGTAGCAGCCTAGGGTGGGATACGCTTTGGCTAGTTGTTCGGTCCAAGCGATCAGCATACGTTTACTGACGCTATAAGCATTTTGTCCCGCCCTTGGCCTAACGCCTGCAATACTGGCAAGATTAATGACGCAGCCGCGCTCGGCCTGCAGTAAATGATCTCGACATAGATCAAACATCGCACAAGCACTTTGGAAATTAGTGGAGATGATTTGCTGCCAATCACTCAATGGCGTGTTAACGAGTAAATTATCTTTAAGCACGCCCGCATTATTAATCAGCACATCTAAGCGTGTACAGCGGGATAAGAATTCGCTGCGCTGCGAGCTCATATTGATGTCAAACACGGCTAGCTCGGCGCTAGCGCCAAGTTGCTGAATTTCCCCAAGCAGAGTGTCACTTGCTTCGCTGCGCCTGCGTACATTGATTAATACATGATAGCCTTGTTGGGCGAAGGCCATCGCCGTGGCTTTGCCTATGCCTTGGCCGGCTCCGGTAATCAATACTTGTCTCATGTTATCTCCTTAAATCGTGGCTGATGTGGTCGCAACAGGGGCTGGATACGGGGGCAAAACCAGTGCTTGAGCCGTGCAATAGTGGGCACTGGGCCAAGTGAGTAAAGGGGTTAATTGGCTCAAACTCAGCCTCTCGTGCTGACATAAAAAATTAACCGTAACCTGCTTAGCGGCTAACTCCATTGCCGCAACTTGGCACAGCGCCAATGCCCCTTCACGCCATACCATTTCAGTACTGTTATGCCATACCACCCATACTTGTGCGCCTTTGCTGCGCATTAAGGGACGATACACTTGCTGCAATAAGGTAAATTGCAGATCTAATAAGGCTTGGCAGGCATGGCTGGCATCAAACAACATAATCAATTGCAGTCCGGCGGTTTGACAGCGCTGAGCCAAGTGCGTCAAGTTGGTTTGTTGTTCATCGTTTAACACGCCTGTGCCACTCAAGCTAAAGTGCTCAAGTAATTGTTCTCCTTGATACAGATACAGCGCACAATCAGCGCTGTGCTTTGTAGAGCTTTGCAAAACATTAGCCATGTTGGCATTCCTTATCATGGTTGCTGTGGTTGTGCTTGTTTTGGTGTTGGTGTTGGCGCTGGTGGATAAAATCACCCAACCAGAGATTGACCTGCGTTGATGCCTCTAAATTGGCAACATGTGAGCTTAGGTTAAGCGTTTGTGGCGTAAGTTGCGGGTAGCGGTGCCAAGGGTTAACCACCTCAGGCGGAAATAAAGGGTCGCCATCACAGCTGATCATCAAACTGGGGATCGTGCTTAATTCAGGGGGATGTCGCTGGGTTAAACAGGCCGTTAAAAACCGTGCTAAGCCAGTGAGGTCGTGATTGTAGTCAACATAGCTTTTTAATACATACTCACTCATTCCCTTGATTTTATTTAGGTATTGTTCACTAAAAAACCAAGGATAAACCTGACTAAAAAGGATTTCGGGCTCAAGCTTGGCGCTTAGCATCTGTAACACATTGTGAATTAACCAATGGGCTTTAAGGCCTATGCTTGGAGCGCTGTTGATAAAGCTTAATGAATCAGGCGGCGTAGCCATCAAGCTAGCAACGCGATTGGCTAACATGCCACCCAGTGAATAACCAATAAAGTGGCTGGTTTGAATGTGTCGCTGCTGTTGGATGTGCTCGATTAACCCCTGCAGCGCACGGGCAATATCGTCAAAACTAAAGCTGGCGGCAGTAGAATCAAGGCTGGCTTGCCCGCAGCCAGGATAGTCAATAAACAACATTAACTTGTCATTAAGGCGGCCACAACGCTGTTGCTTGACCCAAGATGATTCACCGTGGAATAAACCGTTAAAGAACACCAGCAAGTGAGGTGATGTTAGCATGCCTCTTAATTGGTAATCTAAGGTCAGAGTGACGCCATGGCTGTTATCAATCAAATAGTTAAATCTCATCAGCCACCTCCTTGTACACCAAGTTTTGACTTAACCAATGATTAAATAAGCTAATGTCAACGTGATTACCTTGCTGGCCTTGGGCAATGGCTTGCTCTATATCCAGTATTCGTTCATTGCTGCTGTTAAAAACACTGATGCTGGCGCAAGTCTGGCCCTGAGTATGGTTAGTCAGCTCAATCAGCGCGCGGCAACGGCCTTGCTCGGGATGCTGGCGATAGAGTAATAATTTACTTATCGCTACCGGTAAGCGGGGTTGACCATCTTGCAAAATGGCGAGAAAACATAGCAGCTGTAAGCAAGAGTCCAGCCCCAATGGCGACAATAAAAACCGATGGCCGCCGGGATTTAACCAAGCACGCTCAAGTTGCTGGCAATCATAGCTGGCCAACAGCTGGTTATGCTGTTGATTGATAGCCAATTCGCCGGTCAAACTTTGCAGTAGCGGCCCGTGGGTGGTGAGCACCTTAGCATAAAGCTCGGCTGGTCTGGTTTGATAATGTTTAACTTCGCCATAAAGCAGCGGCGCACCTTTGTTCGCAACCAGCAAGGGATTAAAAGCGATGGTGACACTGGCGTGGCGCTTCATCCCTAATAATGTGCCTTGCTTATTGTAGCGTGGTGATTGCAATTGCAATTGCACTTCGTGGCCTTTAGGGCCAAGCAACCGGCTAACGATGTCGATTTCTATTTGAATATCGTCACTTCCTTCTGGCAAGGGCAGAATACGCTCTAGTTTCAGTTCATAAACCTGTAACGGACTCCAATACAGTGGACCTTGGCCGCGATGTTGTAGCCAAGTTGCGGCTTCGACAAAGTATTCCAAAATCACCGTGGCCGGCATTAAGTCCCCTAATGGAAAGCTGTGGTGGCGAAAATAGGGACTGTTTGCTTGATTAACGCTGATTTTAAAACGGCACAGTCCCTTTTTGTCCCAATGAACGCTGGCGTGATTTAGCAATGGATAATCATGGCAGTCTATCTGCTCTTGGCTGCCAGCTTGTTCTGTGCTCAGCAAAGGATATTTAATGCCCTGACTTTGCTGGTTAAATTTGTTTTTTATTTGGCTTTTCATTTTATTGAGCCAATGAGTCAGTTGGCCACTTTTGCTATCAACTAACATAACGCCTCCAATACCTTAGCTAACGGAGCTTGTTCACACCTGTACTGCTGATAATGCTGTTCAAGATGACAGGCCTGGCGTTGCTCATTGGGCGCACGGTGTAATTTGATCTGGCCAATATAAGCCACCAGTTGCTGCTGTTCATCGAATACCCAAGCGCGCAGTGTTTGAGTGGTGTCGTCAAGGGTTAAACTGCGCACTAAGGTGCGGTAATTGGCGTTCTTACGCCAAGGCGTAAACACCACCACTTGGCTTAAGCCAACGGGTAACTTACTGAAAAATTGCTCGCTTAACTGACTTTCAATCTGTACGCAGCAAAGCACGCAAGCTTGCAACACGCTGTCTAAGGCCAGCGGTCCTAAGGCAAAGGCGAAGGTTTGCTGCTTACTTGGGTTGGCGTAAGCGGCTTCCGTGGTTTGTAAATTAAACTCGCTGATCAAGCTTAAGTTATCTGGGCTTAGGGCAAAGCGCCCGGTTAAGCTCTGAAACAAGGCCCCGTGGGTCGGGTTAAATAGTTGATAATAATGCGCTTGACTAAAACGGTAATGATCCCAGTTGTGATCTAGACCGTCGCTATAGCCAAGCTGATGGGGGGCGGTTTGAGTCATGCTGATGTTAACGCTCGCCGTAGCGACAAGCACCCCTTGGCGCAGGCATTTGCCATTCGCATCATAGTAATGGCGGGTTAATCTCACCGCGATGGTTTGGCTATTTAGCCTCGCATCGGCTGCTGGCGGGACAATAACCGCATGAGCAAACACGGTTAAGCTTTCATTTGGTGCAAATGCCAGAGGCCGACGGATGGCAAAGTCCACTAGGGTTAGTTGGATCTTATCTTGCGGCTTAAGCGCTAATGCCATCATGGCCACTTGGCTCATAAACTCGGCGCTGATGGCGGCAGGCACTAAACATTGCCCAGAAAAGATGTGATCGCGCAGATAATGCTGCTGCTCGGGGCTTAGCTGCCATTGGCAATTAAATTCACCTTGGCGCTGAGAGATGGTCGATATAAAGGGTTCAAAGTACCAATAATTCATCGCGTTACCTCAGTTAAGTTGGGGCTGCAAGTGGTAGTGAGCAAAATGCAAAATGGGGCTTAAATCCGCTTCGTGAAACACCCAGACATCAACACGGTGCTCTACTGCTGTGGGTGTAATTAGGCAAACAAGCTTGCCTTGATTGTTCAGCGGATTGTATCTATCAGCCAGATAAGTCAGGGTGCCAATATCGCTGGGCAGTGCGATACCTTGATGTAAGTAGGCGTAAAACGGCAGATGCTGCACCGCCGACATGGCGGCCAATACTGGCGAGCAAAAATCCGGCTGCGTTTCATGCTGCAAACAATACTGGTGACTGTTATGTAAATCGGAATAACACCATAACGCCTTGCTTTTAGGGTTATACAAGTATTTGTAGGTGAGATTGTTGAATAAAATGCCCAAGGTGGCCGGCGATTGCGCCTTAAAATTATCGATTAGCTGGCGCTCAAGTAGCTCACCGCTTGGCTCTGCAAGGTGAGGTCTTATATCCGGGCGGGGCTGGCTCACTGTGGCTAAAACCGCCGTTAAAACCGTCAGTTTAGGGCGAACGCATTGGCCGAGTTGGTTTAACTTGTCATATTTCACCGTTAAACAGTAACTGGGCTGGTGTTCATCCTTAGCGCTGGGCTGCCAATCAAAATATAACGTTTGCAGATCGCCGCCCGTTAAATAGGCCAACCGAGGCGCGGTTATCCGGTGCCATTGGATTGATTGCGCCAGTAATGTCTTGGCTTGGTGGCCGCTGGTTTTGGCTAGCGTACCCAGCGCCAGCTCGAGCATAAATACCGAAGGAATGGCTATCTTAGCGTTAATCAAATGGGACAATAAATATCTGTGCTCCTTGATGCTGAACTGCCACTTTATCGATAACGCATCGCCATTAACTGTGTATTCAAGTTGGCCAAATGAAGCTAAGGTGCTGGGCGGGTTTAGCTCATCTTGAGTGTTAAATTGTGCAAAGGTCATGTTACTCCTTAGCCATAAAGCGAGAAAAAATCACCGTGGCATTTTGACCACCGAAACCAAAGTTATTGGACAAGGCATGATCAAAGCGTAACGCGCGATGCGTTTCTGCTACGTAATCAAGATCGAGCTCGGGATCGGGGGTTTGGTAATTGCGCGTTCCGTGGATCATGTTGTCGCGCAGAGCATTGACACAAGCGATGGCTTCAAGGGCGCCCGCCGCCATAATGCCATGACCTATCATAGACTTGGTCGATGAAATGGGCACTTGATAGGCATGCTCACCCAATACCGCCTTGATGGCATTGGTTTCGGTGCGATCGTTCATCTTGGTGGAGGTGCCATGGGCATTAATATAACCAATTTGCTCTGGCTTTAGCCCAGCGCAATCGAGTGCCCCTTTTAGGGTGCGCCTTGCACCTAGGCCGGATGGATCGGGGTCGGTGGCGCGATAGCCGTCGGAATAGGAGGCATAACCGCTGACCTCAGCTAAAATAGTCGCCCTGCGCGCTGTGGCATGGGATAAGGATTCCAGCACCAAAATGCCACAACCACTACCCATCACAAAACCACTGCGGTTTAAATCAAACGGCCGACAAGCCGTGTCGGGATCGCGGTGCGGGGTGAGGGCACCAATGCGGGTAAACCCGACCATGGAATTCATATCAAAGTCGTAGGCACCGCCGGCGATGGCGCAATCTAGCTCGCCGTGTTGGATCTTTAAAAAAGCTTCGCCGATGGCATTATTACCCGATGCACAGGCCGTGCCTATGCTAAGCAATGGGCCACTGAGCTGATAATAACGGGCAATAAAATGATTTAGGCTATCTTGTTCAGGCGCTTGATAATATTGGCGCAGTGCTGCATTTGCTTGCAGTGCTTGCCAATAGCTCGAGGCATCTAAATCTGCTAATTGTTTACTGGGCGCCGCCTTAGTTAAGCTGGCTAAATATAGCGCCATAATGCTGGTGGGAGAAAAGGGACGATCAGCGACCATACAAGCCAATCTTTGCGCTGTGATGCTGGCGACATCTAACCCTGATTGGCAGATGGCTTCTTTGGCTGCAAGAAAAAATTTCGGGATGGACGTGTCTAAGCTCGCCATCGCCTTTAATTTGCTATCCGCATCGATGGCGCTGCTTACATCCGGTATTGAACCGGCAATGGCTACTATGTCACCCGCGATGGGTAAATGCCTAATAGTCGATAAGCCATTGTTACCTTGTAATAAGTTTTGCCAAAGATACTCTGCGCCTGCGCCAAAAGGGCTCACTGCGCCAAGGCCTGTGATCACCACCCGCTCTTTAGGCGATTGATTCATTGATTTCATGGCTTGACTCCTTGAGAAAGCTGGCAGGTAGCGGCCACACTTTTTAGTAGCAGCGATACTTCATTGCCTTGGTGATCTAGGTGGTGACAAAGCAGAATTTGTTCGCCTTGATGGGTTCGTTTTTGGTGGTTGTAATTGGGATTTTGCGTGTGTGGCTTGTGCTCCAGATTTAAAACCGGTGCCCAATAACCTTGGCTTAGTTGCAAACACCCATAAAATAACTGGGTGGCTGCGCTGGCGCCTAAAGTAAAGCCGCAATAATCCGTCGCCGATAGCAATAAGGCTTGGTTGCCAAGTAGGGTTGTGACCGCATTTACCTCACTATGATCTAATGAGTCTATGCCCGCGAGGCTTAGCTGAGCGGCGCTTAAATCCCGTGCGCAGACACCGGCTTTATCTAAACATGCCTGAATATGCTGCTCTATCTTGTGCTGGCGTATGGAGGGCGAAAGCGTTAAAACATCGGGAATATAACTATTGTGGTACGCCAAAATTTCGATTTGTGGCTCCGTGCGAGTCGGGCATCGTTGCTGGGCTTGCAAACTTGCCTCAACGATAAAGCTCACCCCAGCTTCGCCAATCACTAGGCCAGCTTGATGGGGTTGATTTCGTGCTAATAAGCCGTTGCAATCAAGGGCAAATAACTGCTCTAGGGTCGGATCCATTTCACTCGCGCCCGTCACGTAACGATAGCCGCGCTGCTGCTTGATGGCGTTAAAGGCTTCACCCACGGCAATCATGCCGCCACTAAAGCCATTGACCACACTATAACTCAAGCCGCGCAGACCATACTGAATTGAGATTTGACCGCCGGTGGTATTAGGTAAGCGCGGTAAGATCCACAGGGGTGGAAAGTCGCGATAATGCCGCTCGCCAAAGGCTTGATGATCCAGCGCGTCATCTTGATACGCATTTAAGTAGGGCTGCGCCGCATTGGCCACGCCCTGACTAAAAAAGGCGCCGTAAATCACCCCTGTCATATGATCAGCTTGGCTAAAATCGGCCTCGGTTAATCCAGCATGTTCAATGGCTAAAGTAGCGCTGGCAATCCCTAATAAACCTTGGCGTGTGAGCATGCGACACGCCTTTTTATCGGGGATCCATTGTTTTAGATTGGGTTCATTGACCACACCTTGTAGCCAAGGTAGTTCGGGATGAGGCGTTAGGCCTGATATCCCTTGTTGATGAAGCTGGGTATGCTGCGTTAACTGCGAGCCTAATGCGGTTAACGCACCAAACCCGGATATATAAACGGCGTTTGTTGTCATATTGGCTCTCGCTGAAAAATTAAACTGGTATTAGTGCCCCCTAGGGCGCTTGAGTTGGACATACAATAATCAAGCTGGGCTGGCTGCGGCGCGCTAGCGACCAAGCGAAGCTTGGCCTCTGTAGCGCCTTGGACTAGGGGGCGGTTAGGGTGGATCACTTGGCGGCGCAAGGTTTGCAGGCAGATAATGGCTTCAATCGCGCCGCTAGCCGCCAAGCTATGGCCTAGCCAGCCTTTACTTGAATTAACCCAAGGCCATGGCCTTGATGACTGATGAAAGATTTGCTCAATAGCGAGCGCTTCACTGGCATCGTTTTGCTGCGTTGATGTGCCATGACTATTGATATAGCCAATTTGTTTCGCTGTGATATTGGCGCTGTTGATGGCTTGCACCATGGCCTTTGCTTTGCCATTAGGACAGGGCTCGGTGAGTCGATAGGCATCTTGACTACAACCGAAACCGCTCACCCGGCCCAAGCTTTTGGCGCTTCGTTTAGCCGCGTGAGCTCGACTTTCTAATACCAAAACGCCAGCCCCTTCGGCTAATACAAAGCCACTGCGAGCGTGATCAAATGGCCTCATGGCAGCGTCGGCCTCTGCGTGTTTGCTAAGCATATTTAATCGGTTAAAGCCCGAAACAAAGGCGGGGGCAATGCGGCTATCACAACCGCCAACAATGGCCACATCCAGTAAACCAGATTGGATCATGTGCATGGCTTGGCCAATGGCTTGGCTGGCACTGGTACAGGCATTAACTATGGTGCTATTAAAGCCATTGCAATTAAGCAGCTTAGCCAAATGAGCCAGATGCATATTGGGATAAGACTCCAATAGCCAATTGGGGTTACGTTCATGGATCTCAAGCCTTGTATGGCGCTCACATAAATCAACGCCGCAGCCGATGATCAACCCCACCTTAGGGTTATCAGCGAGCTGCTCAGGTAACAGCTGCGATTGCGCCAGCGCCGCTAGTGCGCTGTGGCAAAGCATTTTGGTGACCCACGACATCTGGCGTAATTGCTTAGCTGGTATTGGCCAATTCGAATTAGCGGGCAATAACCCCCTATGATCTACTTGAGCTAACAAATGCACTTCAGGGCAATGCTTGGCCAGTGCGGTAGGCATGGCTTGATAGCCCAGTTTACCCACTAGCAGGTTTTGCCAAAGGGTATTCACTTGGTTTCCTAAACTAGTAGCACAGCCAAGCCCTGTGACGACGGCATCGGTTAGACTCATCATCGCCTCCTTACGCTGGCTGCGCTTCGCTTGATGTGCTGGTTTCAACGTTAGTTTTCGAATTTGTTTTAGTGGCGACAAAGTCGACTAACACACTGACACGAAAGAAAATACTTGGGTCCTTGTCGCGATAAAACTCATCCAGTAATGCCGCATTAAGGTGAGGGTATTCGCTAAAACGCATTTTTGTTTCATCGCTGATTTCACCATTGGCATCGACAAAACTGCCTTGCTGTAAAAACGCGGGGAAGATGTCACCGGGGGCAATGGTTAATTGATAGGTTTGCTCAAGGGCATAAACAATATCGACAAAATCGATAGACTCGGCGGCCAAGTCATCCACTAGATTAGCCTGTGGTGTGATTTCACTTTGCTCTATGCCTAATACTTCTTCTAATAAGGTTGTTATCGTTTGCAAGATCATAACGTCTCCTGTTGTTTAATTAATCTGCAATAAAAAACATAACAGTAAATAAAGTCCTTTTAAAACAATTATTTAAACTATTTTTTCGACATAAAAAGGGGAGCCTCTCTCATTCTTATTGATAGAAAAGATATTATTTTGGTACATGTTTTTATGTCGGTATTTATGATTTAGTGATTGTTGGTCAGTGTTATTGGCTCCTCTTTTAGTGAAAAAAACCAAAATAACGCTCTATCCTAGAGTCGAAAAAAATCGATAATAAAATCAGGTGATTAGGTGTGAATGGACTAGAAATTTAACTGTATAAAATAGCGAATTGATTGAATCTGTTTGAAGAAGTAAATTGTGTATTAAGTCAGTTAAAAGCATTGGAAATGTGAACTAAAGGGTATGGTGAGCAACATTTGCGCAACAAATGGCTTTATCGCGCTGAAATAATGCTCAAGCAGCATAAATGCAGATGGGTTATTAATGGGGCTAAACAGGAAGAGTGCTGAAAATGCGTTGCGGTTAATGCCTATCGAGCAATAAAGGTCTGTTAGGTAAACAAGCGCGCGTATCGGTAACACGCGCTCGGCGAACGCCTAACCCAGTATGCTAAGGTAGCCTTGTAAAATGATGGCATTCACGATATCGATAAAAAACGCACCGACAATCGGCACCACCATAAAGGCTTGGGGTGAGGGACCCGTGCGCGAAACCAACGCCCCCATGTTCATCACGGCTGTCGGGGTTGCACCCATACCAAAGCCGCAATGACCACCCGACATCACTGCCGCATCATAGTTTTTACCCATCAGCCTAAAGGTGACATAAAAAGCAAATACGGCGAGCACCAAGGCCTGAATAACCAAGATGACAAGAAGCGGTAGGGCTAAATCGAAGATTTCCCATAGTTTTAGATTCATCAAGGCCATCGAAAGGAATAAGGCAAGGGCCACAGTACCGAGTAAATCCACACTTTGCTTGTTGATCTTAAAGCCTCGAGAGACTTCAGTAATATTAGTGATCACCACGCCAATAAACAGAGCATAGACAAAATCCGGCATCTTAAGCCAGCTCAATTGATAGGTTTCAATCAGTAGCGAAGCCCATTTTGCACCAGCGACACAAAGTAACATGATAAACGTCACTTCTAAGACACTTTTGGGGGTGATTCGTTCTTCTTCTAGCTGGTCATAAGTAACAAGCTCAGGATGGTCTTTATGATGTTTACCACCGATGCCGTAGGAAGAAACTAAATTATTCTTGTTAATGAGTCGCTGTGCGACGGGACCACCTATGATGCCGCCAATAACTAAACCAAAGGTTGCGGCCGCCATCGCAAATTCTAAGGTATCAATACCATAATCTTGCGAGAAGGTTTGTGCCCACGCAACCCCTGTACCATGGCCTCCGGATAAGGTAATCGAGCCAGCTACTAGTCCCATTATCGGTTCAAGGCCTAACATGGAAGCTAAACTAACACCTACACCGTTTTGAATGATGATGTACCACGCTGCCACACCAAGGAACAAAATCACCTTACTGCCACCTTGCAGTAGCAACTTATAGTTCGCCGCCAAACCAACCGAACTAAAAAACATTAGCATTAAGGTATTTTGCATGGATAAGGAGAATTCAAGGTTGATACCATTGAAATGCAGCAAGGTGATAATGCTGGCAACCACTAGGCCGCCAACTATCGGCTCAGGAATATTGTATTTCTTTAGAACACGAACTTTTCGATTGATGGTGTGGCCGATAAAAAGCACCAAAATAGCGATAAGAAAAGATTCTAACTCACCAAGAGTGATAATAGATTCCATTTTCCATCCTTTGTTAAGTCTCTAGGTATCATTAAAGTATCGCTATTATCAGGGTAGGTATATAGGCGATAACCCTTAGTGCTGTAAGTGAATTGTTTGTTGAAGATAGACACATATCGCGGCGACCGTCGGTCAATGGATTAGTTTCATGCATTCTTGTATTGATTTTGTGATGTTTTGTTCATATTGTAATTGTCTAAGCAAACCAAATAATTAACTGAAAAATTTCCTAATGTGCGTGAGTTAATTTAATTATGAGAGGATCGCAATGATAAAAAGAATGATGGCGTTACTGTTTGTTTCTGCAGCTTTGGTTGGCTGTAATTCTTCAGAGCAAAGTAAGGTGGGTGGTGACAAAGATGAACATGGCTGTATTGGCTCAGCAGGTTATCAATGGTGTGCTAAAACAGCGTCATGTGAGCGCTCGTGGGAGTTAGCTGAGAAAACGGGTTTTGAAAATACGCCAGAAGCGTTTAATGAATATTGTGATAACTAGGCAGTATTTGGCAATATAGTTTGTAAATCTAAGCCCGCAATAATCATGAAATATGCTTGTTTATTATTGCTATTGGTGGCGCCTTTGGGTTTTGCCCAGCAAAGTCAGTGCTATGGCACCACGGCGAACGGACGGTTAGATCAAGGCGTGCAGTTACCAAGCTCAGGTAATAATTATGAAGGTTATAGCACCCTTGCCCGTTTGGCGGGGCGTACTTATGTGCATTCAGCGGTATATGACATAGTGGTGAACAGCTATGGGCGTCTTGAAACCCTGGCACCTGAAAAGGTGTATAAATATGCTGAAACGGGGTTTGAGCAAGGTGGGCGGTTTAGACCACATAAAACCCACCAAAATGGCTTATCGGTTGATTTTATGACGCCGATGAAAAATCAAGTTGGTGAGTCGGTGCATTTACCCACCAATCCATTAAATAAATTGGGTTACAATATCGAGTTTGATAAGCAGGGCAGATACGACGGCCTTGCAATAGACTATGATGCCCTTGCGGCTCACATTGTCGCCTTGCATAAAGAAGCAAAGCGGTCAGGCCATGATTTGTGGCGGGTTATCTTTGATCCAACGTTGCAGCCTCCTTTGTTTAAGACATCTTATGGGGCGTATTTAAAAGCCAACATACAATTTTCAAAAAAGCGTTCTTGGGTTCGCCATGATGAACATTATCATGTGGATTTTCGAGTTACGTGTAAGCCAATTTAAGCAGTATTAAAGGTCAGTATTTTGGGTAACCCCCCCGTTATAGATAGAAACGAGTCGACAGATAAACCCGATCCCTTGCTTTGCCCACTTTGTGGGCAGACCAATCGTTGCGTCAATTTAGCCGAAATAGACGTGGCCAAATCGTGTTGGTGTAATGATCCCACTATCCGTTTTCCGCAAGAATTGCTTGCGCAAATCCCCGCCGACAAGCGGCGCCAAGCCTGTGTTTGCCGCGCTTGCGTGCTGGCGTATCACAAGGCCAATCCGGCTAACTAATATTTGAAGGACACATAATGGAAGTATTAAGTGGCGGTCGCGAAGCAGGTATTTTTCGCGATAAAGATAAGCTATATCGACCTGCTGGCCGATGGACGCCAGCGGTTCATAAACTATTGCAACATTTGGATGCGGTTGGTTTTAGCAAAGCACCTAAGGTTTATGGCATCAATGAGCAAGGTGATGAAATCTTGTCTTACCTTGAAGGCGAGGTATGTAACTACCCGTTAGTGGGCAACATAGCTTCAAGCCAAGCGCTGATTTCTGCGGCTAAATTGCTACGTGAATATCACGATGCGACCAGTGACTTTATCGTCCAGCATGACTTAGACGCGTTGGAATGGATGTTGCCTAGTCGTGAGCCGATGGAAGTGATCTGCCATGGTGATTTTGCCCCTTACAATGTGGTGTTAGAGGGCGAGCAGGTCAGTGGTGTAATTGATTTTGATACCGCCCATCCGGCTCCTCGTAGCTGGGACATAGCTTATGCGCTTTATTGCTGGACCCCCTTTAAAACCGATGAAGTTGATGCCATGGGTAATTTGGCCAGCCAAATTGAGCGAGCTAAGCAATTTTGCGATGCCTATGGGCTAGGGGATGCACAGCGTGAAGGCTTAGTCGATGTCATGCTAGCGAGGATCCAAGCACTGGTTGATTTTATGCACCATGAAGCGCAAACGGGTAATCAGGCATTTATTGCTAATATCAATGACGGCCACCATTTAGCCTACCTTGCCGACATGGATTATTTGCGTGACAACAGGGCGGTTATTAGCCAAGGCTTGCGCGGTTAAATGTTGTCCGCTTTTTTGTAACGCATTGTTTTTAATTTGATTCATTGGGCTATCTATGAAATTATTACACTCACTATATTGAAATAATCGATTTTCAATTCAATCAATTTAATCGTCATGGAGAACTCGGGTGCAGTTAGATTCATTTGAGCAAGTAAGAGAGGTGCTGGGAGAGCCAAACCCACTGGCCAGTAAGTAGATTTATGATAAATTAAATCCACGCATGCAAGCCTTTATCAGCACTTCACCTCTGGTTATGTTGTCAACTGTTGATGACATGGGTTTTCCGACCATTTCCCCCAAAGGGGATGAAGCCGGTTTTGTCAAAGTTCGTGACGACCAAACCTTGTTAATTCCAGAGTTACGTGGCAATAAACTGGCTTTTTCACTGCAAAACATTGTTAGCACGAACAACAAGGTCGGGCTGATATTTTTAAGGCCAGGCACGGTTGAAACCCTGAGGGTGCATGGCCGCTGTAAACTGGTTACCGGCGACATATGTGAGGCAGTTAAAGGGGTGACCCATCGGGCCTTAATGGTGCTAGAAATTAAGGTAGATAGCGCCTATTTCCATTGCGGCAAAGCCTTTTTACGCAGCAAGGTATGGGACTCGCAGACCCATTTACCGCCAATGAAAATATCCTTTGGCACTGAGATAGCCGAGAACACAGGTAAAGATGCAGGTTTTGTTGAGCAAGCCGATGCCGGTGTAAAAGAACGTTATAAAACAGATTTATGATTGAGTCGGTTAGCGCGATGGAAGTCCATGGGAATAAAGACATTGTTTACGACTTTGAAGAAGCATTAAATTTGAAACCCTTGATGCAGCGGGATTCTTATTCTAGCCATGGCGGGTATCGACATTTTCGCAGTTTAAGTGCTTATCAGAATAACGATTAGAACTTTTCAATAGAAGATAGTGTCTTGTTTCGATGGGATTAAAAATCACCTAAATCAAAAATGGAGCAACCTATGCTAGGAAAGCATCAACAGCCGTATGAGGATTTTTATCATTCGACCCATGAGAATGAGCATTTAGATAGCAAGACTGAATTGCTGGTAGGCCTAGCGGCTGCGATGGCGATGAATTGTTCACCTTGTACTCGATATTATTTGCTGCAAGCCAAGCAAGCGGGTATTACCAAAGGGGAAATCTCGGACGTAACAGCCAAGGTCATGGCAGTTGCTGCGGGCCAGAAAAAGCTACAGATGCAAGAAGTTATCAGTAAGTATGGCATTGATTTAAATGATTTTAATTAATATTGGGCTAGCCTTTTAGCTGTTTTGAAAAAGAGAAAATATGTCAACCTATTTTGCCGGCTTTACCTTAGGCCTATCTTTGATCCTTGCCATCGGCTCACAAAATGCGTTTGTGTTAAAACAAGGCTTAAAAAACCAATATGTGTTGGTGATTTGTTTGGTTTGTGCCTTGTCCGACGCCATCTTAATTGGTTTTGGTGTGGCGGGTTTTGGCGCGATTGTGCAGCGATTTCCTGAGATTGAGCAGGTAGCTCGTTATGGCGGTGCGCTATTTTTGGCTACCTATGCCTTGCTCAGTTTTAAATCAGCGCTGACCAATAACCATGCTTTAGGCAGTAATATAGAAGCAAAAGGGTCGGTTTGGAAAGCGGTGTTGATGTGCTTGGCGTTTACTTGGCTTAATCCCCATGTCTATTTAGATACCGTGGTACTGCTTGGCTCGATTTCAACTCAATATCAGGGCGAACAGCTACAGTTTGCGCTAGGCGCTATGTGTGCATCATTTATATTTTTCTTCACTTTGGGTTACGGCGCTCGATTTTTAGCGCCTTGGTTTAGTCGTCCCAAGGCTTGGAAAGTCCTTGATTTTTTGGTTGGCGTGATGATGTCAGCCATCGCGATTTCTTTGCTTGTGGCTTAATACATGAGCTGTTTACCATCTGATAAGAAGGCGCCATTTATCGCGGTTTAAACACCGCTCCTAATTGTTCCGTTTGGGGCATGAACGATATTGATATCGCGAAAAAGTGGCTAATATTTTGGACAATAGATGCTTACCATCGGATACGAAGGTGCC